>JAPPKI010000529.1 GCA_028820035.1 bacterium
TCTCAGCCATGCTCCTCGACGGGCTGCCCGGCGGATCCGGCGCCCGGTGGGGCGGTGACGGACCTGATACCGGCGGCTATCTGACCTCCCCTGCCGGGCTGTGTACCAACATCGAGACCAACGAGCGGCACTACCCGGTGCTCTACCGACACCGTCGGGAGCGGCCCGACTCGGGCGGTCCCGGCCGATGGCGAGGCGGGGTTGGTGTTGAACACGCCTACCAGCTACACCAAGCCGCCGGGACGGTGACCTCCACGGTGTTCGCCCACGGCCAGCAGCCGCCCACCGCCGCTGGAGTGGTCGGCGGAGAGCCCGGCATGCAGCACACCGGGGTGTACGAGCGGTCCGACGGCACAATAGAGGTGCCTCCCCCCAAGCAAGTGGGCGAACTGGCCCTCGGCGACGTGTACGCCAACTTGTGCGGCGGCGGAGGCGGGGTGGGCGACCCCCTGGATCGCGACCCCATTGCAGTAGAGCACGACGTGGCCGAAGGTCTAGTCACCGAAGCCGGTGCTGCCCGTGACTACGGCGTAGTGATCGGCGACGAGACGGCCACCGAAGAATTGCAAGCATCCCGCCGCCATACGCGAATCGGAAAGGATCCCGCCCCGCCTCTGGACCAAACTCCCGCCGGGCGAAGGCTCAGTTCCACCGTGGCATTGGCCGACGGCCACTACCTATGCCGTCGCTGCGGCCACGACCACGGCCCCACCAACGAGCCGTTGGTCAGCCAGTTGACAGTGGCCCGCTTCCCCGTCAACGAGCGCACCTCCTGGCCCTCGGCGCGCCCCGGCGACGACCGCTTCGAGATTTGCCGCCTGTACTGCCCCGCCTGCGCCGTCCAGGTAGACGTTCAAGTCGCCCTTGCCGACGCCCCCCTCCTGGAGACCGCCGAACTGCTCGACAACTGACTACCAGCGAGAACCGCCGGCGACGGTGATGCATTCGCCGGTGACGAATGAGGCCTCGTCGGAGAGCAGGAAGGCGATCACCACGGCGGTCTCGTCAGGGTGTTGCAAGCGTTCGAGGGCGATCTTGGAGCGCACCCACTGGCTGCGGTCGCCGCCAGAATGCGCCACGGTTTGCTCCAGATAGGGATGGCCGCTTTCGGTGGCGTCGGGGTCGACTCCTAGCGGGCGCACTCCGTTGACCCTGATCTGGTGGGGGGCTAGCTCCATGGCTAGGGCAGCGATCAGCCGGTCGACCCCGGCCTTGGCCGCGGCGAATGCCGAGGTGCCAGTAGCCGCAGCCACCGTCGCGTACGACGACAGCAGCACAATCGACCCGCCGTCACCCTGCTCGACCATCTGGCGGGCCGCGGCTTGGGCCACCAAGAACGCCCCGGTGAGGTTCACGTCCGTCGATCGCCGCCACGACGCCTCAGTCAGCTCCAAAAGCGGGGCCCACCCCATCTCAGGGCCCAGCCCACCGGCCACATTCACCACCAAGTCGAGCCGCCCCAACTCACTAACGCACCGCCCAACCGCCTCAGTCACCTGGACCGCGTCGGCCACGTCGGTTTCAAGCCGCAGTGCCGCCTGCCCCTCAGCCCGCACCGCCTCCACAGTGGCGTCTAGCGCCTCCGGAGAAGCACAGGCCGAATCCGGCTGACCGACTTCTACTCGGTCGGCACAGGCAACGTCAGCCCCGGCTCGAGCCAGCCGCACCGCCACCGCCCGTCCAATCTCAGGAGGACACGCTGCCCCCATCACCAGCGCCACTTTCCCGGTGAAGTCGTGCATCCCCCCAGCATCCCCCACCCACTGCGCTGGCTTCCACCAATGGTCCCCAAAAGACGGCCAGTAGGGTGGCGGGGTGCAGGTGGGGTCGGCGCGGTATCAGATGGCGGGGGGAATACACCGGATTCCGGTGCCCGGCGCCGGTGGAGGTCTCCACGCTGCAGCGTTCGCGGTGACCGGCCCAGACCCAGCGGCAGCTCTGAAGGATGTGGGCGCCAAGGTCATGGTCTGCTTGCTCACCGACTCGGAGATCGCCATGCGATTTCCCGACTATCCCGCGTGGTTGGCCGACCCCGCTCCTCACCAGGCCATCCATGTGCCGATTGTCGATCAAGGGGTTACTGGCGACGACACCATTCTAGAATTGGTGGACAACGTCAACCGGCACCTCGACCGGGGCACCGGGGTGTTGGTCCATTGCGGGGCGGGCTACGGCCGAGCCGGGATCGTATGCATCTCCGTGCTTACTTCCCGAGGAATGGACTTGGATAGCGCAGTGGCCGCGGTGCGAGCCGCCCGGCCAGCCGCAGGACCCCAGTCGCTTTCGCAGGAGGCTCAGATCACCCGCTTAGCGGCTGGAGTCTGAAGAGCCGCAATTCACATTCCGCCGGCGATTTTGTAATCATGGCCGGTGGCATAGGACGAGGCGTCGGTAGCCAAGAACAGGGCCAGGCCAATGATCTCGTCGCACTCGGCTACCCGCTTCATCATGGTGGCCCGTCCCGATCGTTCCGGGAATTCAGGGTCGAATCGCATCGACCCCTTCATCATTTCCGACATGAACGGCCCCGGCACCAGCGAGTTGACCCGCACATTGAGCCCAGCCCACTCGCCGGCCATGGCCCGGGTGGCGTTGTGCAGCGCGGCCTTGCTGGAGGTGTAGATCCCCACACCGGGGCCACCGCCGTAGGCCCCCATGGTTGTCACGTTGATGATCGACCCGCCGCTGGCCTCACCCATGCGGGGGGCCACCAGCCCGGCCAAGCGGATCGGCCCCTTCACGTTCACCGCGTACACCTTGTCGAAGTAGGCCTCGGTGCAGTCGGCCACGGTGACCGGCGCGGGATTGATGCCGGCGTTGTTGACCAGCACGTCTACTTGACCCAACTCGTCGTACACCCGATCCACCAGGGCTTCGATCTGGTCCCACTCCCCCATGTGGCAGGCGAAGCCCCGCACCATTTGGCCGCCCAACTCATCGTTCAGCTCGGCGGCAGCCTCGTCGCAGCCCTCCTGGCGCCGTCCGGTGATCACAACGTCGGCCCCAGCCATGGCATAGCCCTTGGCGATCGACCGCCCGATGCCTTTGGTCCCCCCGGTGACCACCGCCACTTTCCCCGTCAAGTCGAACAAGCTGCTCATGGCCTGATCTTACGAACCGCTTCCCGACCACCCCCATCCGGGCTGGACACCCCTAGGCCTGTGGGGCCGGCGGACTCAGTAGATACCCAACTCCAAGCCTGCAGCCAGAGTCATGCCCAATTCCTGGCAGGCCTCCAAGTGGTCGTCAGTCAGCTCGCCTGTGGCCACCACCGGAGGAGCCACCGCCTTCCACCCCAGCCCGGTGACCAGGGGCTCCACCGCCCGTACCGCACCGGTGCCGTCGTTGCCGGCCCTGACAAAGAGCCCGTAGGGCCGTCCCCGAGTGTGGTCCAGGCAGACGTAGTACACGGTGTCGAAGAAGTGCTTGAGGGCACCGCTCATGTAGCCGAAGTTCTCCGGAGTGCCCAGCAGGTAGCCGTCAGCGGCCATCACGTCGTCGGGAGTGGCTTCGAGCGCGGCCACCTGAACTACTTCTACCCCTTCGATGTCGGGATGGCTGGCCCCGGCCACCACCGCCTCGGTCATGGCTTTCGTGCCCCCGGTCTTGGAATGGGACACCACCAGCACTCGCACCCATCCGACGGTACTCCCCCACTGCCGGTCACGTGGCGGCAGTACCCACGTCCATGGAGGCGAACCGGCGGGTGCTCACCAGCCAGGCGGCCAGCACGACGATGGTGGCCGCGCTGATCGACACCGTGACTCGGGGGCCGACCCAGTCGTACAACGCTCCTTGGATCAAGGTGCCAGTCCCGATGGCCACGTTGATCACCATCAGATAGAGAGCTATGACCCGGCCCCGCATTGACTCGTCCACTTGGAGTTGGATGACGGTGTTCAGCGTTGAAGCGGTGGCGAGGTGGCAGCCCCCAAGGATGAGCAGGAACACGATGGCCATGGCGTACCACGGCGCCAGCCCGAAACCGGCCAGCGCCAGTCCGTAGGTGCTCAGCCCGATGGCCAGCAGTCGGGATCGGGCGGTGAACTGCCCCCTTCCGGCCACCAACGGGAAAAAGATGATCGATCCGATGCCGGTACCGGCGGCCAGAAGACCGAGCTGCCAACCGGTGGTGTTGAACTCCTCTTCGGCGAACACCACGATCAAGAAGATGAGGGGCTGGGCGCAAGTAGCAGTAATGAGCACCGTCTTGAATGCTCTTTGGATTCCGGGCTGGGTTCTCCAGTAGCCCACTACCTCGCGCAGATCGGCGAACACCCTGATGGGAGGCGGGTCGTCGGGCAATAAGCGGGGCACCTGTATCAGCACTACCGCAAACAACACCGCAAAGAAGGAAACTCCGTTGGCGAAAAACACCCAGCCCGGCCCGAAGAATCCCAACAACACGCCTCCCAGGGCCGGCCCTACAGCCCGGGTAGCCTGGAACTGGGTGGAGTTGAGGGTGACCGCGTTCAACAACAGCTCCTTGGGCACCAACTCCGAGATGAATGCCTGCCAGGCCGGAAGCATGAACCCGTTGAGGATTCCGTAGCCCCAGGCCAACAGCATGTAGATGACTGGCGAGCGCACGCCTACGCCCCACAAAGCGGAGAACCCGAAGGCGCCGACGCACAGGAGGCTCTGGGTTACCAGGATGATGCTGCGGCGGGGCACCCGGTCGGCCAACGGCCCGGCCCACAAATTGGTGAAAACCGTCATTACCATCTGGGTGATCGCCACCAGTCCGACCCACGCTCCCCGGTCGGTGATCTCGTCGATCACATAGGCCAGCACCAGAATCTGCATCCACGTTCCGGTGTTGGACACCAGGGCCCCAAACCAGAACAACCGGAAGTTGCGCAACCGCAGGGCCCGAGTCGAAGCCCGAAACCCCGATCGATCAGCCACCCAGCGACCCTACCGCCCGCCCGGTCGGAGACAGACCACCGAGTCCACACCGCTAGGCTTCGCGGCCGTGCGAGCATGGCGAGTTCATCAATATGGGAGGCCGTCGGAGGCGCTGCGGCTGGACGACATCGACGAGCCGGTGCCGGAACCGGGCAAGATCCGGGTGGCGCCCCAACGGGCGGTGGTGAACTTCAACGTGAACGACGGCTGCCACGGCCCCTACCGCACCGTGACCCCCGACGTCCCGTACACCTTGGGCTTGGAGGTGGTGGGCC
>JAPPKI010000423.1 GCA_028820035.1 bacterium
TATCAACGCTGGGCCCGTCGAATTGAACAAGGAAGACCTCCCCGGGGTGGTGGAAGAGTTCGCTGATGGCGTGCTGGCTGATTTCCGGCGACACCGGCGCCCCGATGTGATTCACGCCAATTACTGGCTTTCGGGGGTGGCCGGTCACCGGGTCAAGCACGCGGTGGAAGTACCGCTGGCCGTGACCTTCCACACGCTGGCCCGGGTAAAGGCGGCCACTGGCGATCCCGAGTCGGAGCTCCGGGCCCAGGCCGAGACCGAGGTGATCGGCTGTGCCGATGCGGTGATTGCCTCCTGTAAGCCAGAAGCCCAGCAACTTCGAGAGTTCTATGACGCCCCGCCCGAACGGATTGAGCTAGCCCCGCCGGGAGTGGAGCACGCGCTGTTCTCCCCCGGAGATCGCGATGGTGCCCGCACCGCCCTCGGATTGGGCCAAGGTCCGGTGTTGCTCTTTGTCGGCCGGATTCAGCCGTTGAAGCGGCCTCTGGTTGCGGTGGAAACACTGGCGTGTCTGGGTCGCGAGGATGCCCGCCTGCTTGTGGTTGGAGGGCCCAGCGGCACCGAGGGTAAGACCGAGTATCGGCGCCTCCAAGACCGGATTCACGCCTTGGGGCTGGAGGATCAGGTGACGCTGGTTCCCCCCCGTCCCCACCACTGGCTGTCCACTTACTACCGGGCCGCCGATGTTGTTCTGGTTCCCAGCCGCAGCGAGTCGTTCGGACTGGTGGCACTGGAGGCGGCGGCCAGCGGCACCCCGGTGGTGGCCACTCCCGTGGGCGGGCTGCGCTCGATAGTGGACCACGGCCGAACCGGATTCCTGGTAGACGATGCCACCGCCGAGGCGTTTGCTGCTCAGACGGCCGCCCTCATCGACAACCCGCTTCTGGCCGCCGAGACAGCCATGAATGCAGCCGAGCGGGCCCGTTCGTATTCGTGGGCGGCCATGGCTCGCTCGTTGCGAGCCACATATCGAAGGGTCCAGTCCCGAGTGCCTGTCTATTGCACATGACGCCGCCGATGGCCTGTAACCCTGTCTATTGCACATGACGCCGCCGATGGCCTGTAACCCTGTCTATTGCACATGATTCTGCGGCCTGAGGAGTTGGCCGCTTTGGAGTCGGACATCGATGCCTGGCTGGACGACCAACTCCACACCAATCCCACCGTGTTGACCGTGGACCGGGACGAGCCCGGCCAGCGACGTTGGTACGTGCGAATGGTGGGGGAGGAGAAGACGGTGTCCACCGTGTGGTTCACCCTCGGCCAGCGCCAGTTGCACTGCGAATGCCACTTCATGCCCGCACCCGAGGAGAACGAGGGCCGGCTGTATGAGTATCTGTTGCGCCGCAACCGCGAGCTGGCCGGTTTGCGCTTCGCCATCGGGATCGAAGATGCCGTGTTCCTGGTGACCGAGCTGCCAGCCCATACGGTGACCGAAGCAGAGATCGACCGGCTCTTGGGGTCGTTCTACGCCTATTCCGAGCGGTGGTTTCGGCCCTGTATGCGGATCGGCTACCAGACTCGGTTCAAAGATTAGCACTTTTTGATAATTTTTAGTTGTTTTCAATATAAATTGAATGTAAGTTCCTTGGGTAGTGCTCTTGGTCGGTGGGAGTGATCGGGGAAGTCATCCCACCGGCCAGAGTTTTTTTGCCGGATGAGACCGGCTCCGGGGTGCTATAGCAGTGAGGTGGTACTTCGACTGCAACTCATCGGCGGAGGCCGCATGGGCGAGGCCTTGCTCGGCGGCTTGCTGGCCGGCGGATGGGCTCAGCCAGGCGAGCTGGCCGTAGTAGAGAAGATCTCCGATCGGCGAGAAGAATTGGCCGAACGCTTCAGTGGCGTGACGGTGGCCGACCATCCGCTCCAACAGGCTGATGCTGTTCTCGCCGTCAAGCCCGACGATGCCGCCTCGGCCGGAAGCAACCTCAAGTCGGCGGGGGTCGGCCGGGTCCTCAGCATTGCAGCCGGTGTGACCACTGGGGCCCTCGAGGCAGTTCTCGGCCCCGGCGCCCGGGTTATCCGGGCCATGCCCAACACCCCCGCGCTGGTAGGGGAGGGCGCAGCGGCCATTGCCGCGGGCCGTCATGCCACCGAGGGGGATCTGGAATGGGCCACCGGCGTGCTGGAAGCGGTTGGCACGGTGGTGGTGTGCGATGAATCGATGCTCGACGCGGTCACCGGGCTCTCCGGTTCGGGGCCTGCCTACCTGTTCTGGATGGCGGAGAACTTGATGGCCGCCGGACAAGAGGTGGGCCTTTCCCCGGACATGGCCGATGCCCTCACCCGCCAGACCCTCTTGGGGGCGGCCCGGCTGCTGGCCGAGTCAGGCGAGCTGCCCGCCGACCTGCGGGCCGCGGTGACCTCTCCGGGGGGCACCACCGCCGCGGGTATCGCCGAGCTGGAAGCCCGAGGGGCGGCATCGGCATTCATCGCTGCGGTGGTGGCCGCCACCCAGCGCAGCCGCGAGCTGGGTGGTGCCTGAGGAATCAAACGGCAGGTTATTCAGGCATAGGTGTGGTAACCGGCCAGAGCGGGGAGAGCCACTTGAGGAGGCAACCGGCAGGTTAATCAGGCATTTCCCGCTGTTGTCCATGCGGGGTGGCACACCACTAGCAGCGCCGCGTAAGGTGAGCGGCGCACAGCGGAGTCAGGGGTGTGATGGCATGGCTAAGCCAGATGGGCGGGAAAAACTCATGACCGTGGCAGAGGTTGCTGCCCTTATGAGAGTGTCAACGATGACGGTCTACCGGCTGATAAAGGCCCGAGACCTTCCCGCGGTGAGGATCGGCAAGTCGTATCGATTGCGAGAGGGCGACGTCGACCGATACTTGGCCAGTCGCTACACCCAAGCAGGCTGACACTGCCACTCCCCCTTGGCCCCCACAAGGTGTCGGCCAAGTAATGACGTTGCAGTACGACACCATCTCGTTCCTGTCCGATTACGGGCTGAGCGATGAATTTGTGGGAGTGGTGAAGTCGGTCATCCGCTCCATCACCCCCGAGGTGGCGGTGGTGGACATCACCCACGACATCGCCCCCCACGATGTGCGAGCTGGAGGTTTGGCTCTGGCCCGCAGCGCCCAGTACTTGGTGCCCGGCGTTGTGCTGGCAGTGGTCGACCCTGGGGTGGGCAGTGATCGCCGAGCGGTGGCGGTGGAGGTGGGCGACGGCGACTCGGTACTGGTGGGCCCCGACAACGGCCTGCTGGCCCCGGCGGTGGCCATGGTGGGCGGCGCCTCCCGAGCGGTGGAGCTCACCGCCGAGCAGTATCAGCTTCACGCCCCCGGCCCGACGTTTGCCGGCCGCGATGTGTTTGCCCCCGCCGCTGCTCACCTGTGCTTGGGCGCCGGCCTCGAAGATCTGGGGGCGCTGGTCCCGGTGGAGTCCCTGACCCCCGGTATGGTGCCGGTCAGCCGAGTCGACGGCGAGCGGATATTCGCCGAAGTGCTGTGGATTGACCGGTTTGGCAACGTGCAGCTCAACTTGGACCCGGCCGAGATCGAGTCGCTTGGCAACGCGCTCCGGCTCACCGCCGGCGAAGTCGGTCGCAACGTCCGTCGGGTGGGCAGCTACCGCGATCTGGAGAGTGGCGAATTAGGGGTGCTGGTAGACTCCTATGGCTTGGTGGCCGTCGCCGTCAACCGGGGATCAGCTGCTTTTGAGCTGAACTGCACCGAGGGCGACTCTGTCACGGTGGAGACCGGCGGTTCGGCATCGACCACCTCTGTTCAGCTGCAACCCAAACGATCGGATTAACGGGCATGAGACCGGGTACGACCATCGCCATCGCCATCTTGTTGTTGGCCATTCTCATCGCTGCGGTCATCCAACTGTTTGTGCTCGTTCGCTAGGTAGCCAACGGTGCCCGTACACGAAGTGCTCTATCCGGTGAATCTGCGGGTCACGAGGTCACCGGCATCCTCGCCGCCATGACCAACGTACGCGAAGTGCTCTATCCGGTGAATCTGCGGGTTCGTGGCCACCGCTGCCTGGTGGTGGGAGGAGGCCAGGTGGCGTTGGCCAAGGCCGTTGGCCTGCTGGAAGCCGGGGCTGTGGTGGACGTGATCGCGCCGGACGTGGTTCCCGAGTTGAAAGACCTCCCCGGCATCTCCGTGAATCGCCGTGAGTATCGCTCCGGCGATGTCGAGGGCTACCGGCTTGCGGTAGCGGCCACCGGCTGCCAAGAGGTGAACGCCGAGGTTTTCCGGGACGGCGAGTCGGCCGGAGTGTGGGTGAACAGCGCCGACGACCCCGATAACTGCTCCTTCACCCTGCCCAGCAAACTGCGTCGCGGGCCGCTGATGGTCACCTGCTCCACCGGGGGCCATAGTCCGGCCTTGTCACGCTGGCTCCGCCAGCGCTTGGAGGCCGAGATCGGCCCTGAATACGAGATCCTGTTATGCCTGCTCAGCGAAGCGCGGGAAAGGATTCGGGCCGAGGGGATGCACACCGAGGACCGGGCTTGGCAAGATGTACTGGATTCGGGAATGCTGGAGTTGATCCGCTCCGGTGAAACCGAACGGGCAAAAGCGATGATCGACCGGCTGGTCGACAACCCTTGATGAACCAGTGTCAGTACTTGCAATAGGCCTCAACCACCGAACGGCACCGCTCGGCTTGCTGGAGCGGATGACCATCGACGACGGCAACCTGCCCAAAGCGCTGGTCGATCTCATCGGGCGCGAGCACCTATCTGAAGCCGTGGTGCTGTCCACCTGCAATCGCACCGAGGTCTACGTCTTCGCGGAGACCTTCCACGGGGCGTTCCAGAACGTGCGCGACTTCCTGTCCGAAACCGCCCACGTGGCCCCGGAGCAGTTCAGCGATTCGCTCTACGCCCACTACGAGGCCGATGCCGTGTCGCACCTGTTCTCGGTGGCCTGCGGCCTGGACTCAGCTGTGCTCGGAGAGCACGAGATTCAGGGGCAGGTCAAAAGCGCGTGGGAGACAGCTCGGCTGGAAGGCACCTGCGGCACGTCGCTGAACACGCTTTTCCGCCACGCCGTGGAGGTGGGCAAGCGGGCCCGCTCCGAGACCGGCATCTCCCGCCACATCACCTCGGTGTCCCAGGCGGCGGTGGCCCTGGCCTCCGAGAGGTTGGATGGTCTGGCCGGCCGTCGGCTGATGGTGCTCGGCGCCGGTGACATGGGCGAGGGCATGGCCGCCAGCTTGG
>JAPPKI010000421.1 GCA_028820035.1 bacterium
CCGAGCCCGAGTGCCTGCCGGGGCGGCTGCCCAACCTGCTGGTGAACGGCACCACGGGTATTGCGGTGGGCATGGCCACCAACATGGCCCCCCACAACCTGCGGGAGGTGGCCGATGCCATTCGGCTGGTGATGACCAAGCGCCGGCCCAAGCCCACCATCGACCAGTTGCTCGATGTGCTGCCCGGTCCCGACTTCCCCTCCGGGGGGATGGCCATCGACTCCGAGGAGGGCGGGCTGCGCCAGATCTGCGAGAGCGGGCGGGGCTCGATCCGCGTCCAGGCGAAGATGGCGCCGGTGAAGCTCACCCGCAGCCGCAAGGGCATCGAGGTCACCGAACTCCCCTACATGGTCGGGCCCGAGAAAGTGGTGAAGCGCATCAACGACCTGATCGTCGACGGAAAGCTGCCCGGCATCCACGACGCTCGCAACCTCTCTGACCGCCACCACGGCCTGCGCATCCTCATCGAGTGCGAGCCCCATGTGGAGCCCGAGAAGCTGTACTACGACCTGTTCCGGCTCACTCCGCTGGAGGAGACCTTCGCGGTGAACAACGTGGTGCTGGTGAACGGTGTGCCCACCACCGTGGGCCTCTACGACCTGTGCCGCCACTACATCGACCACCGCCTGAACGTGGTGGTGCGGCGCACCCGTTACCGCCTGGGCCGGGCCCGCGATCGCCACCACATCCTGGAGGGGCTGATCACCGCCTTGGACAACATCGATGAGGTGGTGGCCATCATCCGGGGGTCGGACGACGCCGCCGAGGCCCGACAGCGCTTGCAAGACGCCTTGGATCTGACCGAGGTCCAGGCCGCCCACATCCTGGACATGCAGCTGCGGCGGCTCACTGCACTGGAGAAGCAGAAGATTATCGACGAGCGCGACGAGCTGATCGCCCTGATCGACGAGTTGGAGAAGCTGCTGGGCTCTGATCAGCGCCAGCGCACCGTGGTGCTGAGAGAACTGGACGAGTTGGTGGAGCAGTTCGGCCAGGATCGCCGAACCGAGATCGTGGCCCGCCAAGACGCTCCGGTGTACGAGGCCACCCCGGTTGAAGAGCTGACTCCGAAAGCCGAGGGACCGTGTGTGGTCACCCTGTCCACCACCGGCATCGTCGGCCGGGCGCCGGCGGGAGGGCGGCGGCGATCCCAGTTCGGACGCCACGACTTGTTGACCGCATCGGTGGAGGCCGACCTCGGCGACACCGTGCTGGCCGTGACCTCGGCCGGTCGGGTGATCGCCTCGTCGGTTTCAGCTATTCCCGAGGTGTCGGGCCGCAGCCGGGGCGCGGGAGCGTCTGAGGTGTTCGGAACCATTCGCAGCGAGGCGGTGCTCACGCTGGTGCTGCCCGGAAGTGATCCGCTGGCCCTGGTCACCGCGGGCGGCACGGTCAAGCGTGTGGACCTGTCTGATGCCGACAGGGGCCGGGCGGCCAAGCAGGTGATCAAGCTGAAGCCTAACGACAAGGTGGAGGCCGCCTTCTGTGCGCCGGACACCGCCGAGATGGTGTTGGTGAGCACCCACGGTCGGGGGCTGCGGGCCCCGATCGAATCAGTCTCCGTCCAAGGGCGGGGGGCATCGGGGGTCAGGGGCATGAAGCTCAAGAGCGGCGACCGGATCATCGCCGCCGCCGGTGCGGGGGGCGACGAAGCCGTGATCATGGTGGACACAAACGGCTCGGTGGACATCACACCGGTAACCGACATCCCGGCCACCGGGCGCGACGGGGTGGGCACCCAGTTGGGCGGGGGGGAGCAGCTGGCCATGGCCGTGATCGCCCCGGCCGCCGATCTCCTGGCCGAAGTGGACGACAACGGCAAGCCGGCCAAGGCCCCGGTGCCATTTCCCTTGGAAAACGGTGACGCCGACCACGCGGTGGTCTTGAGCGTGGGGATGCCCCGATGGTGACCAAGACCACCCGCGCCGGGGGCAAGAAAGCCGACTTGTTCAGCCCTCCCAATGGGGGAAACGGCAATGGCAGCTACGAAGCCTCCGATATCGTCACCCTCGAAGGGTTGGAAGCCGTCCGCAAGCGGCCCGGCATGTACATCGGGGGCACTGGAAGCGACGGTCTCATGCACCTGGTGTGGGAGCTGATTGACAACGGGGTGGACGAGGCCGGGGCCGGATTCGCCACCCGCATCGACGTGACCCTCCACGCCGACAACTCGGTGGAGGTGAGCGACAACGGCCGGGGCATCCCTATCGACCCCCATCCCACCAAGAAGGTGTCGGCCCTTGAGGTGGTGCTCACCGAACTGCACTCCGGCGGCAAGTTCGGCGGCGGGGTGTACGGCGCTTCCGGCGGGCTGCACGGAGTGGGCGCTTCGGTGGTCAACGCCCTGTCCACCCGGCTCCGGGCCGAGGTGGACCGCGATGGCGCCACCTGGCAGCTCTGGTTCGTGAAGCAGAAGGCCGGGCAGCTCGACGGGGACAAGTTCTCCAAAGGCAGCAAGCTGAAGCGGGTACGCTCCACCCGCAAGACCGGCACTCGTATCCGGTTCTGGCCCGATCGGGACATGTTCGACCCCGACGCTGGGGTGGACTTCGAAACCATCCGCCAGCGGGCCCAACAGGCCTGCTTCCTGGTGCCCGGACTGCGGATAAGGCTGGAGGACAAGCGCCGGAGCCA
Organism: bacterium; assembly: GCA_028820035.1. Classification (GTDB taxonomy): domain Bacteria; phylum Actinomycetota; class Acidimicrobiia; order Acidimicrobiales; family Bin134; genus Poriferisocius. Next base: position 2,635 of record JAPPKI010000421.1, read on the forward strand.
CGACAACGAACCGGTCGATTTGATCTCCCACGGGGGGCTGGCCGACCTGGTGGGCTACCTGTCGGCCTCCGAGGCCGTGACCGAGGTGATCTCCATCCCGGGAGAAGAGGAGTTCGAGGAGAAGGTGCCGGTGGACGGGGCCATGACCGTGGTCACCCGGCAGTGCCAGGTGGACATCGCCATGCGCTGGGTGAAGGACTACGACACCAAAGTTGCCACGTTCGTCAACACCATTCCCACCCCCCACGGCGGCACCCATCTGACCGGTTTTGAGCGGGCCTTGACCCGGGCGGTCAACGACAGCCTGCTGGCCGACTCCAAGAAGCTGGCCCGCCTGGCCAAACAGGGCAACGACCGGGCTCAGCGCGAAGACGTGCAGGAGGGTTTGGTGGCCGCGGTCAAAGTCACCCTGCCCGAGCCGCAGTTCCGGGGCCAGACCAAGCAGGAGCTGGGCACACCCCCGGTGCAGTCCATCGTCTACAACGTGCTCAAAGACGGGTTGGAGAGCTGGTTCCAAACCGGCCCCAAGAGCCACGTGACCGCCCTGCAAGCAAAGATCGCCGATGCGGTGCTGAGCCGGGTGTCGGCCCGCCAGACCCTGGAGAACAAGCGGCGGGCCGCATCTCTGGGCTCCACCGGGATGCCCGACAAGCTGGCCGACTGCCGGGTTCACGGCCCGGAATCTGAGCTCATCCTGGTGGAGGGCGACTCGGCTGCCGGCCCGGCCAAGGCGGGACGCAACGCGGAGAACATGGCCATCCTGCCCTTGCGGGGCAAGGTGGTGAACGCGGCCAAGTCGTCGGTGAAGCAGGTGCTGGACAACGCCGAGGCCCAAGCCCTGTTCACCGCTATGGGGGCGGGCTCGGGCGACGACTTCGACATCGACAAAGCCCGATACGGCCGCATCGTGATCCTGTGCGACGCCGATGTGGACGGCAGCCACATCCGCTGCCTTCTGCTCACCCTCATCCACCGCTTCATGCGCCCGATGCTGAAAGAAAAAAGGGTGTACGCCGCCCAACCCCCGCTGTACACCGCCAAAGTGGGCGATCAGACCTACCGGGCGTGGTCCGATGCCGAGCGGGACGAGAAAACCGCCGAGCTGGCCAAGGGGAACCGCAAGGCGGAGAACGTCCGGTGGTCCCGGTTCAAAGGGCTGGGAGAGATGGACACCGACGAGCTGGCCGAGTGCGCCCTAGATCCCGAAACCCGCACGCTGCGACTGCTCACCCTCGACGACGTTAAGAAGGCCGAGGAGATGTTCGAGACCCTGATGGGATCGGATGTGAGCCGCCGCAAGGACTTCCTCATCGCCCGCAGCGAACTGGTTGACCGCGACGCCCTCGATTACTGACGGCCATGAGAGAAATCAGGTAGACAGACATGACCATGACCGATCCCGTCGAACAGGCCGAACCCGCCACAGAGCCCGCCAGCGACAAACTCATGGAGATCCCGGAGCGCTACGTCCCCAAGCACTTGTCCCCCTCCAGTGCGTCGTCTTATCGGGAGTGCGCCCGGCGCTGGAAGTTCCGCTACGTCGACCGCCTGCCCGACCCGCCTGGGGAGCCCGCGGTCACCGGCACTTTTGCCCATATGGTGCTGGAGAAGCTGATGCAAGAGCCGGTGGACAACCGCACGGTAGACCGGGCCAAGGAATTGGCCCGCGAGCTGTGGCCCAAGTTGGAGAACAGCCGGGATTACCAGGGACTGGATCTAGACGATGAAGCCAGCCTGCAATTTCGGTGGAACGGCTGGAAGGCCATCGAGGGGCTGTGGGATCTGGAAGACCCCCGCGAGGTGACGGTCGCCTCCACCGAGCAGGACGTGAGGGTGGAGATCAACGGGGTGCCGTTCCGGGGCATCATCGACCGGGTTGATCAGACCGACGACGGTTTGGTGGTTACCGACTACAAGTCGGGCAAGGCCCCCTCCGAGCGGTTCTCCACCAACTACGCCACCCAGATGCTGCTGTACGCCGCTGCGCTCACTGAGCTGGAGGGCCGCAAACCAGCCAAGGCACAGCTTCTCTACCTGGGCCAGAAGGCGGTGGAGGTGGAAGTCACCGACGAGAACCTCACCGAGGCCGTCGACGAGCTGCGGACCACCTGGCTGGCCATCATGGAGAGCTGCATCTCCCAAGAGTTCGAAGCCTCTGCCGGCCCGCTGTGCGGCTGGTGCCCTTTCGTCGCCCAATGCCCTGAGGGCACCGCCGAGGTGCTCCACCGCGACAAGATCGGCAAGCTGCGATCCGATGCCCCCGCCCTCGAACGGATCGCCCAAGCCGAAAAGGCCATCGACTAGGTCCGAGCCAACCGGGTTCCGGCGAGTCGACCCATGGCCGGGCGCATGAGCGCCTCTTCCCGTTGGGTGGCCCGAGCCCAATAGTGGGCGGCCTCGCCGTCGTCACCCATGTCGAAGCGGTTCCGGTCAGCTCGGTCTTGGTCGGCGAGCACCGGGCCGATGCGATCCACCATGTCCAGATAGCGCACCAGCCGGGCTACCGATTTGGCC
>JAPPKI010000178.1 GCA_028820035.1 bacterium
CGCAGGCTTATACGTTCGTGGCGGATATGAGGGCATAGGCCGGGTGGTTTCGCTTGCGTTTGATGATGGCCCTCTCGACTTGGTCCTCCTGCCGTTTCTCAATCCCCAGGGTGCACCCGACGATCTGGAAAATGGCGATAAAGGGCATGGGATAGACGACGGAGAGCATCCGCTGGCTCGTCGCCAGAGCAGAACCCATGAATCGGTCCTTAAGGCAGCCCTTGGAATTGCACAACAAGATTTGCAAGCGCCGCGATCTGTGGCGGTGGCTCATGCATTTGTGAAGGGCGGTCATACATCGGAGTCAGAGCGCCTGCTCGGTGTAGGTGGGGCGGGCATGGTCTCCGGCAAGTTGTTCAGCCATTTCAGCTACTCCGCGCTTGGCCACCTTCACCGCCCACAAGAGGCCTTAGGACCGACGATCCGTTATTCGGGCTCACCCTTGCCGTATTCATTTTCGGAAGTTCACGAGAAATCGGTGACCATGGTGGAGATCGACACACTTGGTGAGTGTCAGGTGAGGACGATCCCTATTGAGGTTGGCCGACGGGTGATGACGGTTGAGGGGACGATGGAGGAGCTGCTGAGTAGGCAGCCCGACGGTAGAGATCAAGAGGTGTTTGTCCGCGCCATTGTCACCGACCCCGGCACGGTGCTTGATGCCAAAGCACGGTTGTCCCAGCGTTACCCCAATGTGGTCGAAGTGAACCTCCGTCCTGGAGGAGACGTTGATTCAGGTTCGGGCCTAGGCGCAACTGGCGAGCGTCATCGGACTCCGCATGACGCAACGCTTGAGTTCTGGGAAGAGGTCGAGCAGTCTGAGCCCGACGCGCGGACTGTCGAATTACTCACCGGCGCTGTGGGTGACGCATTGCAGGAGGTTGCTGTATGAAGCCGATTCGACTCCAGTTCGCGGCTTTCGGTGCCTACCCCGGGCATCAAGAGGTCGACTTCAAATTGCTGGCCGAGCGTGGCCTGTATGTGGTCTCTGGCCCAACAGGGTCTGGCAAGACCACCATCTTCGACGCAATGACATTTGCCCTCTATGGCGAGCTCCCGGGTACTCGCTCGGTAGACGGGGTGATCCGCTCACATCACGCTGATAGTCAGCCGAGTCTGACGGATACGTACGTCGAGTTCGAGTTCGAAGTTGATAGTGCCAGATACGTCGTTCGGCGCTCGCCGAGGTATGAGCGTCCGAAAAAGGGCAGGAAGGGCAACACCATCCATCCCACAGCAAATCTGACTCGAATTGAACCTGATGGTTCCACCACCTCGATTGCTACGAAGACCAGGCAGTGCACAGAGGAATGCGCTCAGCTGCTTAGACTCGGCCCCGAACAGTTCTAGCGGGTGGTGCTGTTGCCTCAGGGGAGATTTGCTGAGTTCTTGTTGGCCAAGTCCACCGAGCGTGAAGAGCTGTTGAAGCAGCTTTTCGGCAATGAGGTATATGAGCGTACGACCCAGTTGCTTGGCGAGAAGGCCAAAGGCCTTGAATTGCAGCTAGAGGATGCCCGTGGTCGCCTTCGGAATCTTCTGAACAACGCAGCTCAGGACGTGACGCAGCTGTACGAGGCATTGGGAATGGAAGCCCTGGAATTGACAGGGCCGTCCTCCACGATCGATGCAGAGGGAGCAAGTCAGGCAGAGCAGGACGAAGAGCAACCCGGCTTGGGCGGCGGTGAGTTGCGCAAATGCCTGGACCGCGCCCAGCAACCTCTGGATAAGTTGGACGCGGAAAGTAAGGCTCGGCAAAAGGCCGCGGTTGACGCTCACCAAGAGCACGAAAGGTTGAAAGGTGAAGCGGAGAGATTCGACCAGGCTCAGCAGTGCCAGATGCAGCTAGCAGATCTAGAAGCACAGGCCGATGACATAGCCAATCTGAAGAAAGCTGTGGATGCTTCAAGCTCCGCTCGTCCGGTGGTGGCTGCAGAAGAACAGTACAGCACTTTGGCCGAGAAATTGGCCGCGGCCAAGCGGACCAAGGACGAGCGTTTGGAACTCGTTGGACAACAGTTTGGGGTTTTGGGTTGTGAGTTCACCAGCGGACTGTCAGGGTCAGCATCGGCCATTGCCGCCGAACTAGAAAAGCGGCGCGAGGCAACGAAGGATGACCGCGGGTTGTTAGGGGCACTAGATGCCGCTCGATTGAAGATGAATGAGCGCAATGATCAATTTGAAGCGGCATCCAGAAAAACCGCAGACAAGAAGGAGGAGAAGAAGAACAAGGAGAACCGCGGAGACGAGATCCAGCAGATGCTTGCTCCGCTGAAGGAGAGCGCGAGCCAGTTAGAAGATACAGAGCAACGGGCACAGGAATTGGTTGATTCAATCGAAAATCGTCAGAAATTGGAAGGACTTGAAAGTGAACTGCCCGCCGTAATTCAAGCCGCAGATAGAGCAAGTGAAGTCCACCGCCAAGCTATGGCAGCTTTCGTAGCCACTCAGGCGCCTCGGCTGGCGGAGAAACTGGAATCGGGCAAGCCCTGCCCGGTTTGCGGTTCGCTAGAACACCCCTTGCCTGCAACCCCAGACGAAGAGCAGCCAGTGGACTACGAGGAGGTGGAGCGCAAGCACGGCGATTTGAACACTGCGAGCGAGAAACTTGCGAGGATTCGACGAGAGGTCGCTGAAATCAGGGGTGTGCTAGGCAAGTGGGCTGAGGTCTCTTTGGCCGAGTTGAAGACCGAGCATGTGGAGGCAGAGAGGTTTGTGGAGAAGGCCAAGGCCGACCGTATCCGACTGGGCGAGCTGTCATCAGAGGAACAGCGACTAGCTGGCGAACTGGAGGATCTAGATGGTGAGTTAAAGAAACTCGAGGACAACCTGACCTCAGTACGTGCCCTGCTGAAGGAAGAAGCCGAAGCAGCGGAAGCAGCTCAACGTCAAGCGGCGCATCTGGACGAAAAAAGCGTTGCCGAAGCCGAGGCCGCCATCAGCCGGCTGAGTGACCTGAGTAGCGGCCTTGACGTTGTCTTCACAGATGCAGACCGGGCTCAAACCCTATTCAACAATGCCGATCTGGAGTTCGCCAAAGAGCTGTCGGCCAGCCCGTTCGAGAGGGCTGAAGCCGCCCTCTCTGTTTATTTGCCCCAAGAGTCCGAAGATGAGCAGCGGAGGAGGGTCGAGGCATGGGACCGAGATCTTGACCACATAAAGAACAGTCTCAGCACTCTCCAGCAGCAGGGAGTGCCCGATGAGCGTCCCGACCTGCAAGAAGCCTCGGCGTTGGCAGATGCAGCAGATGAGGCATCTGAGCAGATTGTGCGGCGGCACCAAGATGCCGTCACCTCCCGCCGTGATGCGCTGCGCGAACTGGATGCGCATGATGAGGAAGAAGCTGAAACATCGGAGCTGGAAGCCAAGTGGACACAGGTGCGGCACGCCCACGCTGTTTGCAACGGCCAGGGACGGTTACGAATCACTCTTCAGCGATGGGTGCTAAGTGGCGAATTGGATCGGGTCACACAGGCAGCCAATGTCCACTTAGATCGCATGACCGCCAACCGCTACTCGATCCGCAGACCCCAAGAGCCCACCGATGGGCGTCGTGCCGCGGGACTAGAGCTGAAGGTTACCGACGCCCACACGGGAAGGGAGAGGTCTACTAACTCCCTATCCGGGGGCGAGCAGTTCCAGGCCTCGCTGGCTCTGGCTCTTGGCCTCGCCGATGTGATCAGCCAGGGAGGATTGGCCAGCGGTCACACCTATGAGGCCCTGTTTGTTGATGAAGGGTTCGGATCACTTGACTCTGAGTCGCTTGAAGACGCCATCCAGTCTCTTCAGCAGCTCCAAGCTACCGGCCGCACCGTTGGGGTAATCACCCACGTCGAGGCCATGAAGCAGCAGCTTCCTCTAGGAATTCAAGTGGATCGCCTTCCCAACGGCCAGGGTTCTACTCTGACAGTCGTCTCTTGAGTAATGGTTTGCACTTGGTCTGCGGCCGCCAGAGCCGAGCAAGCTCGGCGCAGAAACAGCAGAGCCGATCGGTCAAGTGCTGACAGGTGGCCATCTGGTCAGGCCACCGAATGGGTCTGCTGCCGCGGGCATGCCGAGCACGGTCTTGTCAAGCGACGGCTCACAACAACCTCCGCTCTGTGTCGCCTGACAAGTGACGGGCGACACTATAGGCTTGAACGGTGATCCGATCCTTCAAGCATCGGGGCCTGAGGGAACTCTATGAGGGCAAAGGGGTTCGGCGGGTCATGCCTGAGCATGTCCAAAAGCTGCGTCGTATCCTTGCCGTCCTCGACCAAAGTCGAAGTCCGGTGGATATGGATCTGCCGGGCTTCCGGCTGCATGCACTGTCAGGTCAACTCAAAGGCCACTACGCCGTGACGGTTTCGGCGAACTGGCGTGTGGTTTTCAGGTTCGAAGACGGTCATGCGATTGACGTTGATTACGCCGACTACCACTAGGAGAGTGAAGAGATGCCTATGGACAGCCCTCCACATCCAGGAGAAATCATCAAGGCGGAGTGCCTGGAAGCTCTGGGCCTATCGATTACCCGAGCAGCCGAGGGTCTGGGTGTGACCCGACAGGCGCTTTCCGATCTTGTCAACCAGAAGGCCGGCATTTCGATTGAGATGTCGTTCCGATTGTCGCAAGCGTTCGGTTCCACCCCGGAGACTTGGCTGGGCATGCAGCAGGCGTATGACCTTTGGAAGGCGCGAGAGCAAGCAGAGAAGATCGAAGTTGAGCGGTTCGCTACTTCCAGCATGGCATAGACCGCAGGGGCCGCTACTGCGGCGATTTCGAGCTAATAGCCCTCGTCGGGATTGACGATTCCCTCAAGGGGCTGGCCGGTCAGGCGGCGTTGGAGGTTGTCGGCGAAGGGGGTAATGAGCAGGTCCCAGGAATCGGGCATGCACCAGGAGACGTGGGCGCTGAGCTTCACCTTCGGGTGTTCGTACAGCCAGTGGCCCTCAGGAAGGGGCTCGGGCTCCACGGTGTCCAGCGAGGCCCGGGCGATGTGTCCGCTGTCGAGCGCAGCCCGCAGGGCATCTTGGTCGATGAGGTCGCCCCGGGCGATGTTGACGATGTGCGCGCCTGGCTTGGTGGCGGCTAGCGCGTCAGCATCCAGCAGATGGCGGGTGGCCGCGGTGGCCGGCGCGGCCACCACAGTGTGGTCGGAGCG
>JAPPKI010000280.1 GCA_028820035.1 bacterium
CATCTTGGCCAATCGGCTGTCCAGCAAGCTTCACCTGGGCTTGATCGGCCCCTCGGTGCTGCCCCAGCGGGGGGCCCGCACCGATGTGGGCGTGACCATCGGGCTGGCGCTGCCGGTGTTCGCCATTGTGGCCCTGGTTTCGCAGGGGGCGGGTTCGTTGGTGGACCTGGCCGGACCAGGGGTGGGCCTGCTGGTGGGGGTCGCCCTGGTGGGCGGAATCCTGGCGGTGATGGTCGCGGTGGCGGTGGCCTACTACGGGACCATCGCCGCGGTGCGATTCGGGGTTGATCCCGATTCAGTGGGCATCCCGACGGTGACCGCGGTGCTCGACTTCGTGGGAGCGCTCACGCTGGTATTCGCCATCGCGGTTTTGGGAGCAGGGTGAAAGGCCAATGACTCATTTTGGAACTGATGACTAACGTGGAGAGACCTGACAATGGACGATAAACCCCGCAATCTTCGGGCCATGCTCGCCGAGGCCAAGGACCTCTCCGAGCTGATGGTCGATCTTGCCTACGCCGCCCTGTACTTCGGCGACCCGGACATGGCCACCGAGGTCGACGAACTCGAGATCCAGATGACTCAGCTGGTGCAGGACATGCGGGCGACCTGCATCATGGCCGTGCGCCACCCCCGCGAGGCCGAGGGCATGTCGTCGGTGCTCCAGGTGATCAGCGCCATCGAGCGGATCGCCAACGACGCGGTGGACATCTCCCGGATCGTGACCCGCCGGCTGGGAATCCCCGCCGAGCTGGTGGCCGACTTGTCCAGCGCTGAGGAGGTATCGCATCGGCTGGTGGTGCGGGAGGGATCCCACATGGTGCGCCGTCCTCTGGGCGACTTGGAGCTGCCCGTGGTGGCCGGGATGCGGGTGATGGCCATTCGGCGGGACCGCAGATGGATCACCGATGTGGGCGGCGATCAGCTCATGATGCCCGACGATGTGCTGTTCTTGCGAGGCTCGCCCGCGGGCATCATGCGGCTGCACCAACTGGCCGCCGCGCCCATGTGGGAGGAGCCGGAGGCTCCCGAAGACCCGTGGATCTCCGACCTGGATCGGGCGGTGGACGTGCTGGTGGAGATGAAGGACCTGTCAGAGGCGGCGGTGGGTTTGGCCTATTCGGCGCTAGTGCTCAACGACCGGGGCCTGGCCGCCCAGGTTCGGCTGCTGGAGGGCCGCCTCGACGAGATGAACCACCAGTTGGAGCTGTGGGTGCTGCGGGCCGCGTCCAACAACATCGACCCCTCGCCGCTGCGCGGACTGCTGCACCTGGGCCAAGCCGCCGAGGACATCGGCGACCAGGCCCGCCAGATGATCTCACTGGTGGAACAGGGCGAAGACGTCCACCCCATCTTGGAGATCGCCCTCGGCGACTCCGACGAGGTGGTGGTCGAGCTGCCCGTGGCCCGCCTCAGCGGCGCCGACGGGACTTCGCTCAAAGAGCTGGCCCTCAACATCGAGCCCGGCTTCACCGTGTTGGCCATCCGCCGGGCCGGCCGCTACATCTACCGCCCCCCGGGCAGCGCCGCGCTGTATGCCGGCGACGAGATCATCGCCAGCGGCCCCGACGAAGGCCGCGAAGCCCTAGCCGAGCGTTTCGGCTGGAACCTGGTGCGAGAAGAAGAAGGCGTAGAAGACGAACTCCAGCCCATGGGATCGTGATAGTCGAAATTATTTGAAAGATCATGAAAACCGCTTGACCAAACTGGTTGCGATGTGGGCATACTTGTCAAGTGGTAACACCGGTTCTGGTGCGGTTTAGCAAGAAGCAGATCGAGGCGATCGACCTCTTGGTGGCCGAAGGAGTGGGGGAGTCCCGTACCGAAGTTATCTGCCGGGCGGTGGAGAGCCTGGACGAGGCCATTTGCCGGATGCGGACCATATTGGAGATCGAACAGTCCAACCGCCAGCGGCCCGAGCGTGGACCTGAGGAAATCCGGGCCATGGCCGTGGAAATCGCCCTAGAAGGGCGCGAGCGGTGGGTGTGGGCTGAGGACGGTCGGTGCGTCCCGGAACAAGAAGCCAAAGTGCAGGAAATCTCCATAGGCCAATGCCCTCCCCGCCCCACACTGGATCGAAATGAGGCGACCCCCAGAATCAGGCCGAAGTTCAGCAATGAGCAGCATGAGGCGATTGACCGCCTTGTGGCCGATGAGGTCGGCGTTACCCGTCCCGAAGCAATTCGCCGGGCAGTTGAGTATTTGGACAAAGCCGTTTGCCGGTCCCGCCGCATGCACGAGGAGATCGCCGAGTTCGAACGCCATCCTCCCGATACAGAGCTTGAGGCCTGGGTTTGGACAGCAGACGGTCGGTTGCTACCAGAGCCGGTAGTCATCGAGCAGGGGATACCGATCGGTACAGGACCTCCTCGGAATCGTCCGGACGGAGGCGAGCAGAATTGAGACGAGGCGACATCTGGTTAATGGAACTGCCCACTGAAAAGCCCCGGCCGGTGGTGATTGTATTGCGAGACTCGGCAATCCCGGTCCTCAACAGCATTGTGGTAGCCCCGGTCACCAGTACGCTTCGTTCGACTCCGACGTGTTTGCCAGTCGGACCCTCAGAGGGACTAGATCGGGACAGCGTTGCAATGTTCGACGAGCTTCGCTCAGTTCCTCCGTACGCTCTCTCGCACAAGATCGGTGCACTCGACGACATAGGCCGCGTACGAATGTGCAACGCCCTCCGCTCCATGGCGAATTGCTGATTGCGGGTAGATAGCGGCAGAGATGAACTGAGGGAGCAGTCATGAGCTACAGCGAGACAGATGTGCTTGCCGCTGTTGGTCGAATGGAGAAGTACCGGGCTGGCCAAGATGGCGAGATCGGTGCGGCGCTGGCTGTGGTGGGTCTGAGTTCTGAGCGGGCCGACAAGGAGGCGGCTATTCGAGACGACATGATTAAGGTTGCCCATCGCGTTGGTGCCTCGCTCCGCCAAATTGCCGAGGTCTCCGGACTCAACCGCAAGACCGTCAGCAACATCGTCGAATCCGACAAGCAGGATTCCTGAACGGCCACATCCCTTCGCCCCCTGGCTAGCCACGTCCACCGCCTCAACACGCACCCCTCCCCCTCCATTTCCGCAGGTCACAGCTCCAAGAGCCACGCCATTAGTGCATCGACGCTAGTGACAGCTTCCTCCTAGTGAAGTATCGCCTTGGCACATCTAGGTAGAGTGCCGCCTGTGCCGATGGGTGACGAAGGAATGGAGGATGTTCCTGGCAATAGTCCCTTTGCTGACGGAAAGCCGATCCTTCTAGATGGATTCGGCGACAGGCATCTATATCTGGAAGTTCTCCGATGGCTGATCAACCCGGACATCGATCGGATAGATCTGGCTGTGTCGTTCATCATGAAGAGCGGCGTAGACCTCATCGCCGACCACCTAGAGATTGCCCTCCAACGGGGTGCGCGCATCAGGTTTCTCACCACTGACTATCTGTCCATCACCGATCCAGATGCATTGACCCGTCTATTGGATCTGGCTGATCGTCCTGATCTGGATGAGGGCCAACTTCAGTTAAGGGTCTTCCACGACCCCAAGGTTTCCTTTCATCCCAAGGCGTACCTGTTTCGATCAACCAGCAGCGCAGTCGCCGGCGGTTTTGTAGGGAGCTCAAATCTGAGCCGGTCAGGGATCAGAAGCGGCGTGGAGTGGAACCTGGGGGTCGATCAGATAGGTCCGTTAGTCGACAGCTTTGAGCGGCTATGGGGCGATTCCCGCTGTGCATCAGTCGACGCTCGCTGGGTTGGTGAGTATCGGAGTCAGCGCCCACCCGTCAGCGTTCCCCGAACCCCACCCCCTGAAGCGTCCATTGACGTTGAACCACCGCGGCAGCCGGTCAACCCGTGGCCCGTTCAAAATGAGGCACTTCGTGCTTTGGAGGAGACTCGTATCCAGGGCTTTCGCCGTGGTCTGGTGGTGATGGCCACTGGACTGGGTAAAACCCTCTTGGCCGCGTTCGACAGCAATCGTCCCGACTTCCGCCGCGTGTTGTTCATCGCCCACCGAGAAGAGATCCTGCGCCAGAGCCGAGACGCGTCCCGTACGGTGGGTGTGGTTCGAAGGCGGCTGGAGCGTTCCTCAATGGGAGGCCATCAAGCCGGGAATGGCCATCGGCTTCTGCTGACGCTGTTGTAGACATGAATTATCATAAAATATACTGATACTGCTTGACTGACAGAGAAAGGGTGACCGTATACTGGGAGCGTGAAGCCACAAATTCCGGTTCCCACCAGCAACGAGCACTCTGAGGCAGGCGACCGTTTGGTTGAAGCGAAGTTGGAAGTGCCCTGCTTCGATGTCATTCGCTGCGCTGTGGAGCATTTGGCCTACGCTCTCCGCAAGGTCCGTGCCGGAGCGGGGATTTTCGGCTTCTACCCACACCGACCCGTCGATGCCAGCGCCATGTACCCTGCCTCGCTAGGCGGGGGTAGGGCCAGAGCGTTCTAACCTGTCGGCATGCAGAACCGCATTTTCAACTGGAGTTGCTCGACAGTAGTTGAGCGAAAAGACAAGATTGACCCCAATCCTGTATACCAGCGCGGCCCTGTTTGGAGGCTGGATCAACAGCAGCGTCTGATCGATTCCATTCTCCGCGGTTATGACATTCCCAAGCTCTACTTCTTCAGACGTGGCTCAGTCGAACCGTACGGGCACGACGTGACTGACGGACAGCAACGGCTTCGCGCAATCTGGCGCTTCTTCGCTGACGAATACCCGCTTGGGGCCGACTCAGAAGACGTGCCAGATTTCGGAGACCTGTCGGGTATTCGCTACAGCGACCTCCCAGATGGAGCACAGGATCGACTGAAGCTCTTTCATCTGACAATCTGCGAGATCACTGATGCAACGGAAACAGAAATTCGGGAGCTGTTCCTCCGTCTTCAAGAGGGAGCATCGCTCAACCCCGCCGAAAAACGAAACGCGATGCTCGGTGGTATGCGCGACTTCGTTGCGAAACTTGGAGAGGAGCACCCAGTGTTTCCACTCACCCGGATTTCGAATTCGCGATTCGGATGGCACAATCTTGCTGCGCATGTGGTCCGACTTGAACTTGCCGAGGGGCCTGCCGATATAAAGGCATCCGACCTGCGCGAGATGTACGAGGATCACA
>JAPPKI010000271.1:0-4764 GCA_028820035.1 bacterium
GGGGCCCCCCGCCCCGGCCGCGCGCGGCGCCCACGCCGCCGCCGGGGGGGTCTTGGGGGGGTCACACTCGGGGGGGGGGGGCCCCCCCCCCCCCGACGCCCCCCCCCATCTTGATTTCCGATGTTTGCGACCGGATTTCGTGATTAGAGGAATGGTGTGATTTTGGCCGTAATGGTCTTTTGCTCTCTTTGGTTGTCAAGGATCACTGGAGGTTCTCACCTGCTTGCAGGAAACCACTAGAGAGAATATCTCCAACAGGTGACAGCTCTTGCCTGGTCACACGATCCAGGTGTCGCCGAGCCGGTGAGGTCTGTCGATTCCGATGACTGTACGGCTGTCGTGCAGATTGCCATTCACCCGGTAGATGATGACGCTATCGAGGTTCGGATCAATGACGTCGTACAGTTCGCCAACCATCCGAACGTGTGATTCTGGGGTCAGGCGGCATTCAAACACTGAAAGCTGAGCGCGCTCTCCGTAGGAGGAGCAGACATCAGCAATCCGGCGCAGCCGAGCCGCTCCAGCTGAGGTATCTGTGTTGGCTATGTCATAGGTAACAACAACATCCACAGTTCAGTCCTCAAGCAAGAACGGCGGATAGCCCGGTAGATCACCTCGGAGCCATCTGGCCATGAGCGTGGTTTGGGTAGTTGGGATAGCCCATCGCTGAACGAGACGCCCAAGAACAGCATGATGCAGCGCAGCGTTCTTGTGATCTTCCCAAAGGCCGATCAGGCATCGACGTCCTTCATCGGTCAGGTAAAACGCCCCGCCAGGTGTCTCAGTAAAGTGCTCAGAGGTGATCTGGCCTCGTCGAATCGAAGAGACCACGAAGCGATCGGTCAACGCTCTGAGCTCCTCGGTCAGATCAAGAGCTAGCGACGGGCGCCCAGCACGCAGGGCTTGGTGCAAGAACCCCACTTGGGGGTCCAGTCCAATGGCATCGCATGCGCCAGCAGTCTCGGAGGTAACCAAGCCGTAGCAAAAGGACATCGCTGCATTGGTTGGGTCGCGGGGTGGCCGCCGGGATCTTCCACTGAACCCGAGGCCGTTCGTTCCAAGTACCTCAGCGAGACCGTTGAAATAGATACGGGCAGTATCACCTTCAATGCCGCGGAGCGCGTCGCGGTCATCTGCTGAGGCAATCCTCTCCACACGCCCAAAAACCTGGTCGCTGCGGCCTCGAAGCTGAGCTGAAGTTTCGGGGTCCGGATGGTCACGTGCCCATCGACGAAGAACTGTGGCACTGTTGCGAATTTTCGCAGCAACGATGAGTCGGGCCGCGCCGATGGCGGCGGCTCCATCGCTTGCAGCCGCGTGATGCGCCGCACGCAGGTGGACATTCCCCGCGATGGGCCCGCCAGCGATGAACCTGATCTTCCCGCCTCTGGTCAAGACCGAAACCCGAACCTTCCTGCGGACGCACTCAGCAATTGCATCTGTGGTGATGTGCCCTGCGAACATCACCACAGCGTCGACTGCTTCGAGGGGTATCCGACGATTCTGCTCAAGAGTAGATACGAGCAGTGAGCCCTTCTTGTACTTGATCCTCGTCTGGTACTCGGTTGAGTAAACCGTGTTGCGCGTCCTGCCCTCGTCTGCGCCGGCTACGTCGAAGGGTTCCGTCATACGGAGAGAACCTGGTGAAGGTACACAGCAACATCAGCGGCATTGGCAGACGTCTCAGGCAGACAATGGTGCCGAAGCTGGCAATTGGAGCAACGACTGTCATTCGGCGCATGCGGCAGGACGCCCTCGACCAGTTGCTGTCGAATTTCTTCGATGGTATGAACGGTTCTTCGACGAAGCTCCGGTGTTAGGTCAACCCGAAACCTGCGGCGCGGCCCGCCGTACCAGATCGCAGCCTCAGAAATGGAGGTGTCGAGCATCTCCTCCAGACAGATCGCCTGGGCACACACTTGGAGGTCCGCGGTAATGCCATGCCGAACACCGGACTTGTGCTCAACCGGTAGAACAGCGCCGTCATCGCTGACCTCAACAACATCCGCTCGACCTGACAATCCGTATTGCTCCGACCAAAGCGGTACTGCCCGCAACACCTGTTTACTGCGTTCTTTGCGAGACTTTGTGGGATCGTCCGTACGGCGGTGAGCTCTGGCGCCTCGCACGGTGTACGGATTGTCTGCCCAAATGCCATCAATATGGATGAGAGCACATTGACGCGGGCAGTATTCGAAGTGCTCAATAGCGGAAATTGGAACTACGGCAATCTCTGGATCACCCATGCCTAGTTCGGTGATCTCCTGAATTGGCGACGCGAGCGGCCTAGTTGAATTCGTTCACTGCTGAATCCTCTGGTGCTGTCGGCGCTGGCAGTGGGCCTGTAAAGCCTGGTCGCCCAGCCTGCATGAACCCCTAGCCTGTCCCAGTCGAGGCGACTCATACGCCAATCCAGGCCTTCATCCGCCCTATGAGGCTTCCATGTTTGGTGCCAGGCATCAAGCAGCGCGTCAATCCCCCACAGATCGAGCGGCTGACTCCATGCAGGCCACACAAACGTATTCTCTCGACGACCTCCGATACCATGCCCTCTCTGCCTGACACGCACTTGGCGCTGTCGGGGGCCGTCACCCCGGACTGGCAACAGCGCCAAGCCAAAGAAGGCAAGAACTTCAACAACCGGCTCTACCATGATGCGAACACCCTCTCGCGCCCGGTCAGGAAGTCGGGATATGTCAAATCCAAGACCATTGTCGATGACCGGAACCGAGATACCGTCAATAGCGTTCTTGATGGCTGCGGCGAGTTCATCTGCGTCGTCTTGCGCAATGTGATCGTAGATCTTCAAGAGGCGATGATGAAGCCACCTAATGGTCCCTGGACCAGCAGGATCGAATGGAGCGTGAGCTGCTTTTCCGGAATCGGTGGCCAGATCGGTGAGCGATGAGGTCAAAGTCCAGGCATCTGGATGACCTCGGCTAAGCACTACACGTTCAACGAAAGTCTCGATAGGCACTTGTCGCTCTAAAGGGGCGCTCCCTTCGAAATCTTTTGCCAGGGGCATTTCTTCGAGACGCCTCCCACTCGGCCATGTTTCAGCTACCGCGACAGCCGGATCCTTGTCGGAATGATGCAGGACGGCGATTGGGGACGGATCGGACGTCCAGCTAAGTCTGATTTCCGGGTCCAATACGGTGGTCCCTACAGCGGCCAGCCAGCCGTTGATCCATTCTGCGGGCAGTCCAGGACATTCGCGGGCCAAATCGCTGCTCATCGGATCTCCAATGCTGTGTCGGCTGCTGCCGATACGAGGTGGTCGGCTTGGCGAATGATTGCTTCAAGCAAGGCGAGCCCCCAGCAGCCATAAAGCTGGTTCAACGAGGCAAACCTGGTGGGCTGCCCCCAGTCCACGGTCGAGAGATTGGCGTCGGCAATCACTTCGCGTCCGTCAATCTGATAGGCGACTTTGGTGCCAGTCGGATCTTCGACCGGAGTGACGAGTGGTCGTCCATAACCATGGTGAGCCACAACCAGGTGCAGCAGAAGTTCCTGTTCGCCCTCGCTAAAGTCGTGGTTGCCCTGAGCTAGCCAGTCGAAGGCAAGCCTGCGTGAGAGTTCTTCGTGGCGACCACCGCTAGGCCATCCTGATGCCGCGCGGCCGTGCTCCCATCGAGGTCTCGGGATCTCCGACTTCGCCAAGGCACTGGAACTGCGCTGTTCAGGATCGAGCCAGTTCTGAAACCGACTATCGGCTTTGCCGATGTCGTGGGTCCGGGCTGCCCTTTCAATCAGGTTGGCGGTGCTGAGGGTAATGCCGATTGCATCTGCTATGCGTTTCGCTGTCCTCGCGGCATCGTCGCCGTGGGCATCTAAACTCACGGGATCGGCAATGGAGAGCTCGTCAAACTCGTCGAAGCTCACATGTTGAATGCCATCATGTTGTCCATCAACGGTGTAGACGGGCAGTCTCGGGGCTTCGCCAGCGGGTTCGACAACCGGATGCCGAATTCCCCTATCGGTAATGCCGTTCCTCAACCCTTGGAGAAACTCCTCCCACTTCTCATCAGGAAACGACGAGGGCGCACCACATTCTTCAAGCTCGTCGCAAAGCCGAATTGCGGCATCAACGACATCCGAGGGCTCTGCCTCCGTCTTGGGGTCAAGGTGTTTGATAAGGTCTGCCATCGCGGTCTTGGGACCATCAGGCACGGTCCCGTACATGCCTGACAGAGTCTCATCGGAAATTACGAGTCCGTTGTCAAGAATGGAAGTATCCAGTGCGGGCTGACTCCAGACGGGGTCCCAGTGGCCACTTTCGTCAAGTTTGCCAGCTTCGCAAGCCACAACGATCGTGTTTCCAGGACGCAAGATGAGACTGCCGCTGTCGCCCACAGCAATTGACTCAGCGGTGGCTTGATCTGAGCCAACCCGGACGCAGTTAGCCCCTACAAGTTCCTTTCTGGCTTCACCAATATGGACTGAAACAGTCTCTTCAGAGGAAATCCTAGGCCAGACCCTTTGCCCAGGCTTGGGGACATACACGCGCCAGACAATCTCGACGTCTCGATCAGTCTCAAGCGTGCCTGAGAAGTACGGCTCAACCGGTGCTTCACCAGGGGGCGGGACGCTTGTCTTGATCCATTCCCAGAGCAGCGCTTCAGCAAGAACCGGAGCGTCCACTGATTCTGGAGGTGGGTCGCCAAGCACTTTACCGATTTTCCCGGGGGACATATCGACCGCCTCGTCATAGCCACTAGCAGCTTGTAGCTGCTCAAGCACAGTGGCAGGCTCGTCACCGTATAC
>JAPPKI010000271.1:4774-5096 GCA_028820035.1 bacterium
CGCTGGGTGAGAGCCCGAAAGCCGCATGCTTCGGTAACCAGATAGTCAGCATCAAGGTCAGCTCCTACTTCGAGAGTCTGTGTGGCAACTACGACCAAATGCTTGGATTGTTGCCCTGTGGTCTGGTCATGTGATTGCCCGGCCTTCATCCGACCTTCAATTGCCTCGATGGCCTTGCCAGCCTCTAGACCACGGGTTCTTCCGGTGGCAATGACTACTTCACAGTCGCGGCGTGATCTCAATGCCCTCGCCACCGATAGCGCTGTCTTTGGCGTATTGGCGAATACCAGAATCCCGTAGGAACTCCCGGCGTCAAGAGTGT
>JAPPKI010000552.1 GCA_028820035.1 bacterium
ATGCCTGGCCGACCAGCAAGCCGGGGTAGAAACCCGAGGGACTCCGGAAAGCACGTTGGAGAGATGCCATGGCACCACCACCAGCAGATCCCAATCCGTACAAGCACCCGGCGTCACACGGTACCGAAAGCTGGGCTCGCGCTCTTTGGCCAGCATGTACCAGCCTTTCAACTCAACCCCGAGGGCAGTCTCGTGTCCACCAGAGCTGTTCCTGCGTCGGAACAGCACATCAGGAAATGTCTGCGCTTGGCGGTCAAAGCGGTACAGAGCCCATTCGTCGTTTGGATCCCAGACGTCGCGCATTCGATTGAGTGTTTGCACCACCTGCACTTCGATGGTTGCTCCGAGCACTGTGTTCAAGGAGAACAGATCGGTGGCAGCCAGCCCCTCAATGTTGGTGGTCGAATCGAAATAACCGGGCAAAGCCAACAAGGCGTCTTGAACGCGGTCACGCAGTTTGGTCCGAGGGTCATTCGGGTCAAGCTGAGGAGGCTCTGGGGCAGGCACCTCTCCTTGTTGCATCGACTGGTTGTTCATCGAGCTTGGAGCGTAGTCAGGATTCAGCAGATCTGATGCTCTCAATAGCCAAGTCGGCAAAGTGATCCACCGTCTCCGCCGCGTAGCCGCGTCGCCCAGCTTCAACGGCAGCCACAACCGCGCTGCACAGTCCCCCAAAGGGCTCCCAAACAGCGTCGCCGGGCTCGGTAGCAGCCTTGATGATTCGGTGCATGAACTCCAGTGGCTTCTGATTGAGGTGGACAGCGGCGTTGCGGCCAGGCTTGTACACCCGCGGCGCCGAGCGAACCCCGTTGCCCTTGTAGCGCTCCTGCCCGTTCAACGGCGGTGCCGACCACACGTTGGTGAGGCCATGCGTGTGATTCCACTGATCTCGCATCTTGGCCCACTCCCCTGCCGTAATCGGAGTGACACCGTCTAGGGAGTAGTAGGGGGCACCAGCCGCAATACCATGCTCATTGGCGTAGCACACTAGGCGCTCCATCATTTCGGGTGGCGGGAAATACCAGAGCCAGTCTTGGGTGAGGTACTTGCGAGTGGCGGCGTTCGCCACCCCACATGCCTCATTTGCTCGATACAGGGGTAAACCAGCTCGCTGCCACTCATACCGCAGCCACTTCCGAGCCGACATCACGCCATCTGGCGTCGGGAATTCCAAACGACGTCGATAGAACACGCAAACCTCGGTTACCACCGGAAAGCGACGGATGGTGTCCCCGTTGACGTTGCCTGCGATGTGTCCAATCCCCTTGTCCCACACAATGGTTTGGACATAATCCCAGCCGAATTCGGCCAAGACTGGATGAACTGTGGCCCAACCGATCTCGGTATTCCAAAACCACAGCGTCGACGATGGCAGTGAGTGCTTGGACCATGCCTCAACATGGGGTGCGTACCATTCGGCCAGATCTTCTGGAGTCCGCGGGTCGCCGGGGAACCCACCAACCCCGTAGGCACCATCAGAGACAATGGCTGATGGGGATGGCCAAACAGGATAGGCGTCGAGCGCGTCTCCCATATGGACCGACCAGGCTCGTCGGTCGTCATTGACAGCAGACACAATTCCTCCTCCGCAAGCACCAAATGGGAGCCTGCGATTGGCCTCCCTTGGGAATGATCCCATGCCGCACCTCGCGCGGTGGTGGATGCTTGGGCGGCATGGTACGGAGCCGCGACTGGCGACGACACTACTGGGATTCGGTGACAGATTCGCCCATCATCCGGTTGCACCAATCTTCGCTCATGCCGCCGACTCGGACTGGCTCCCCGGCGTAGCAGCGGGACTTTAGGTGTGAGAGGGCCGTACCGGACCTGCTCAGGCGGCTGTTCGATGGCGGTGGTGATGGTGTTGGTGGGGAGGTTGAGCCGGGGCTGCCCGGCTGGGCCGATGGAACTGATCGAGTCGGTATCGCCCGGCTTCGGGGTCATGTCGAATGGTGTGGCCGTGTTTGTGAACTTTGGTGTGGCACTTGGGGCACAACAGCACCAGGTTGGTGATGTCGGTGGGTCCGTTGTGTTCCCAGGGCAAGATGTGGTGGGCATCGCAAGCCTGTGGGCGGATGCCGCAGCCGATGCAGCCTCTGTCTCTGCGGTATAGGGCCAATTTTTGGGCTCTGGTCACTGCCTTTCGGGTTCTGCCCGCATAGATGGGCTGCCCGTCGGCTGCGAAGATCATCGGCAGGATTTCTGCGTCGCAGGCCAGCCGGCGCAACTCGTCAAGCTCGATCGGGGTTCCGTCGATCAGCCCGTAGTTTTCGAGTTGGCCTGTGATAGTGTCGTAGTCGGCGGAGACGACCAGCACAGTCTTCTGTGGGATAGGTGCGGCGATGTCTTCGCAGCCCATCCCGCCGGGGCCGAATCCGCCGCCGCCCCGGCGTACAGATTCGGCGGCGGGCTGTTGAGTGATGAGTGCTACGAGGGCATCGGCGTTGCGCTGCTCGAAGGTGCGGATCGGGTCGTGAGCGATGTCGTCGCCCAGCATCTTGGAGTTCATGGAACACAAAGCGGTTTTGACCCGCTCGCCCGCCACCTGGTCCAGCTCGGCGTGCAGCACCACCATGCCGCCAGCGCCGTCGAACACCTTGGCGCTGCGGCGAGCCCGCTGACGTTCGGTGCAGCTCATACCGTTGTCGGCTCGGCGCTGGTCCTCGCGGGCGGCCACGGACTTCTTGAACTCGTCTTGGCCCTGCCAGCCGCCCAACTCGAGTAACTCCTGCTGGTCGCGATCGTTCATCGGCGCCCGCTTGTGCGATTCGGCCACCAGGCCAGCCTGATCAGCAGAGATCAGACCCTGCTCGGCGGCGCTGAGCACCGCGGGCATTGCGGCGAGGCCCTTGGCCGCCTTCGCAAGTTGGCGGGCACGATGGGCGCTGATGTTGAGCTGGTGGCACACGGTCGCAGCCGCCGCCCACCCCTCGAGCTCGCCGAAGCGGACAACCTAGCCGACCAAATAAGCTTCCGCCTTGCGGAAGAACATGTCAGCTTGTGCCATCAAACCCAACAACTCCGAACGATCTGCTTCCGAATAATCGGGAAATCCAAAGCCCGCAACAGCACCGGTGTTCTCGCTGTTGGCCTTGGAGAGATCTCTAAACTCCATGCCTGCCATTATACCGACACCAGTGACAATACCCGCCCTAAATTACACTACAACTTGAGAAACTATTCTTGTAACTAAACTGCCAAATAGTGATGCTGCTCCTCAATTCCAGTTCAGCGAACATCAATCGAAGACCAGCGTACCTTAGCCCCCGCTAGTGCTTGCATGATAACGCTCGAGGGGCCAGACTCTCCTTTGGTCCACATGCCACCCCGACTGGGATGCCTCACACTGACAAGTCTGCACCCACGCTTGTTTTCGAAGACCTCTCTCAAGTAGTCTTCTCTGTAGTTGCTTACCAGACTGTCAATTCTCGTATCCGCTTTCAACTTCTTTTGAAGCAGCCATTCGGCTTCCCTACCCATACACAATATGAGCTTCGGCTTGATGTGTCCTATCACTTCTTGGTGAAGTGGCCAGCAAATTTCGAAGAGATCGCGTAGAGACATGCCATTGTCTTTGCAACACTTCTTAAGTGCGTCCTCATCACGAGACCTGACAAACACGGCATTGCTGGCAGGGACGTCGCGTGGATCGTATCCTAGTCTCTGAATCAAGTGTACAATGTTCCGTTGGAACCGACCCTTCCCAGGTTCCTCGTTTGGTGCCCAACTTTCGCAGCAATACTCCGACCATTTGCTTGACTCCTTGCGTAGCATTTCATTTGTGTGCCGCTCAATCGTTTTATCGGGTCGCCCATAGAAGTCTCCACCAGGATTTAGGCCCAACACATAAAGGTCTTTGAGGCCCTAAAACGCATCCCGGCCAGAAAAGAACACAGCTCCTGAATGTTCATTGAGTTCAGGAGGGATGTGCCCCGCACACTGCTCGATCATTGCGCTCCTCGCATCCATTCTGGTTTCGCGTCGGCAGGCAACGTATCACCGCAGCGCGTCTTGCGATATGGAGACCACAAAGCCCACCGAGGGATCGGACCGGGACCCTCGACGAAGGCGAGGTTGCGGGCCGACGAACTCAGTCCCATTGCCGGGATTCGCCCCAAGGCGACTCGGCGGCTGGGACTCCCTAGCCGGTGTTTCTGAGGCCGGCGGCTATGCCGTTTACGGTGAGCAGCAGGGCTCGCTGAATGCGTCGGGCGTCTTCGGGGGAATCGACCCCGGCCCGTGATCGGGCCAAGAGCTCTACCTGCAAAACGCTGATGGGATCCAGATAGGCGTCGCGCACTGCCAGGGTCCTTTTGAGCACGGGAAGATCGCTGAGCAGATCGCCGCCGGTCAGCTTGACGATGTGAGCCACCGTGCGGTCGTGCTCATCGGCGATGGCGGCAAAGAAGTGGTGGAGTTCGGGGGCGACCAGTCGGTTGACGTAGTGGCGGGCAATTGCCAGGTCGGTCTTGACCAGAGTCATCTCGACGTTGGAGACAAACGTTCGGAAGAAATGCCAGTCCTCATACATTTCCTGGATCTGCTCTTCGTAGCCAGCCTGCTGGGCCGTCTCCAGAGCAGTGCCCGCTCCAAACCAGCCGGGGATGATCTGGCGCGACTGGGTCCAGCCGAACACCCAGGGGATGGCCCGAAGGCGCTCAATGCCCTCAGCCGAACCGGAGCGGCGGGCCGGTCGGGAACCGATGTTCATGGCCGCCAGCTCTTCCACCGGCGTGGAGGTCTGGAAGTACTCCGCGAACCCGGGGGTGTCGAGCAAGCTGCGATAGGCCTCATATGCCCGGGCCGACATCAGGTCCATGACGTCGTTCCAGACATCGACGCCGCCATGGCCGTGACGGGGACGCCGGTGGGCGAGCGTGGCCTCCAGCACGGCTGAAAGAGCCAGGTCGAGGTTGCGCTGGGCCAAGCCAGGCAGGCCGTACTTGTCGGCGATCACCTCGCCCTGCTCGGTGATCTTGACCGCCCCGGCCACCACCCCGGCCGGTTGCGACAAGATGGCGGCATTCGTTGGGCCGCCGCCTCGCCCTACCGTGCCCCCCCGACCGTGTAACACCACGACC
>JAPPKI010000065.1 GCA_028820035.1 bacterium
GGGCTGATCTGGGCTCCGCCGCTCGCCGAGGGGACGACTGGATTCACCTCGCGCCCCTGCACCGCACCGGCACCCCGCCCCGCATCGCCCACCAAGATGCGCCCCGCAAAGTCAACTGGGGGGCTGCACCTGAAGCCCTCGCCGCCGCGGTGTCGACATGAGCCCTCCGACGAGCCGGCACAAGGGAGGCACCGCTGGGGTCTGCGTGGAGTCCGATGCGGTTCGCCTGACTATTGGGAAGATACGCGGGAGCGCAATGCCGGGAGCGGTTGTGGCTAGGTCTCGAGGGGATTATGCGGCGGGGCTCGGCAAGGGTCGGCGGGTAGTGTTGGGTTTGATGAGTGCTGATGCACCGCTTGCGAAGGAGTTGGCGGGTCCGTTGCGGCCTCGGCCCTATCTGTTGGCCAAAGAAGTCCCGCAGCTAATGGCCCAGCCGTCGGTGAGGGGCAGACATCTGCCGTTGCGCCAGTTCGTCAAGGACTGGTACGCCCCGTTGGCGAACCGCGCCGAGATGGTTGTCGACCCCCTTGGGCCGGATGTCGCTTTGGGCGACGCGGTGCGGATAGCAACTGTGGTCCATGCGCTGTGCGATTTGGAGTCGATGGCGATGCCGTCGTGGGTGTACGACTATCGCTTCGAGGACGACGAGATGTTGATTGAACAGGTGCCGTGGCACAGCACTTTGGGGGATTCCGAGCGCCGGGACGCGCCGGCGGCGTGCCAGTGGCACAGGTGCTGGTTCGGCACCGGGTTCTTCGAGGTGCTCGGTGTCCACGTCGGATGAGTTCCTTCCCCACGACGTACTGACCGGCGACCGTCTCCGCCGGTTGTTCGGCGAGTTGGACGCAGAGCTCGGCGCAGATGGCCCCCGGATCGAGGTGGTTATCTGCGGAGGCGCCGCTTTGGCCCTGCGGTGGAACGACCGCGCCACCCACGACGTCGACGCCCTCGAGGAGTTCCCCGCCAGACTGAATGCTGCGATCGCCACGGTGGCAGCACGCAACGGGCTGAGACCCGACTGGCTCAACCATGCCGCATCGATGTTCCGCCCAGAGGGCCTGCAAACAGAGCCGGTGTATGGGGGCGACAGGATCAGCTTCGCCGCAGCCACCCAAAAGTACTTGCTCGCCATGAAGGCGTACGCGGCCCGCCCCGGCGACATAGCCGACATCGAAATGCTGATGAACGAGCAGAACATGGACAGCTCAGATCTGCTACCGCTGGTAATTGAGGCCTACGGCCCCGACAGGGTCCAAGACCGCGAGAACGCCATCGCCCTGGTCGTCGAAGCAATCAACCAAAGACAAGACAACACACCACATCGCCGAGGCCCGCAACCCGGCATCGACCTAGGACTCTGAACCCCCACCGGAAACCTCCACCAAACCCCAGAGGCCCCGCAGCCTGCGGACAACCCGGGGAGATTCAACTTTTGGTCTTGGCAACATGCTGAGATGTGAGACAGCTACGGACTCGTCGGCCGTGGAGGTAATTGGATAGTCTGCTTTGTCCAATCTGACGCGATTGAATTTCTGGACGTGAGTGTGCCGTCAGCGTGTCTAGTAAGGGGTCCAATAGCCACAATTCGCACTCCCTTGTCACCTGTCAGGCGATCAAAATTGATGAAACATTCTGCTTGTTGCGGAAATACAGTGTTCGCATCAAATGCAATCAAAGAAAGGTCCCCGAATTGCCTTGGGGTAGGATGTTTCTCACCATCCCACCCATCGAATTCACAGGTAAGTGCATAAGTGCCATGCTCCATCCCCAAAAAACTATACTGAATGTAACGACAACGTAATGACCTCCAACCGCATTGGTCTCCCGAATCAATGACCATATCGGGAGTCGGGCCGTATTCTCCTCCAATTATTTCAATAATTCCTTCCGGTATTGGGGGGCCTTGGTCCGGGATTGCTGTGATCAGTGGCACGGAGCCATCGTCCGGGAATGGTGTGATCGGTATTGAGGTGTCTTCGGCCGGGATTGCTGTGGCAGATTCTTGATCCTCAAGCGGATCTAGTCGAAAGCCTATGGTGCCATCAGGGTCCATTTGTACTATTAGTATGCAATTGGATAGACATGAGTCATTGCCTTCCGCAATAATCGAGTCTTGGGCAACGGCGCCTGAGAATTTATCGCCGACATTGATGTCATCGTCTGAGAAATTGTCAGAAGAAAACAACGAAAAATAAAAGGTGAAGCCTAGTGCTGTAGCGGCAACAGGAATGAAAGCCCAAGAAAGCGACCATTTATGAGTCTTCCGGCGTTCATTTTCTTGAGTCATGTTCGTCGCTAGTGTTCATGTTGCCAGCTCTCTGAGAACAAAATACGGCGTGGAATTTTGTTCTCAGAGTCTACTATTTTTGGCTAGTGCACTGGCAAAGTAAAACTATCGTTCCCTTTCAGTGGAATACAGATGTTCTTTGTGTCGGACTTACATTGCTATGCCTTGCTGTCTCATATGACATGGCTACGCCCACTAATCAGCGTTGTCGAGTCGTTCTTCTCATCCCCAAAAAAGAGAGCTCGTCTCCCAGACCCGTTTCGCGACCCGAGGCCCGGCCCGCCGGGAGGTCTTCGCCTGGATCAGCCGCTACAACACCCGAAGAATCCACTCGACCCTTCACTACCAGACCCCCACAGAATGGGACGAACACCACCGACAACGATTAGACCAAGCCGTAAAGACCACGTGACCGGACAACAGGGGGAACCTCCACCCAACCCGCGACTACCAACCCCGCCACATGCCCTGACCAACCCGCCCCCGCGCAGGTTCACAAGGTTTCGATGTCTTGACACATCACACAAAGCGCCCACGGCAGGATTCGAACCTGCGACCTTGGACTTAGGAGGTCCCTGCTCTGTCCCGACTGAGCTACGTGGGCGGGCTGGCGCGAAAAACGGCGCGAAATAGACAGTAGCAAGCTGGTGGCGAAACTCGAGGGGGGGATTAGCGAATAGGTTGTGGACTCAGAGGAGCTGGGCAATATGAACTCGCATAGTGCGTTTTGGTTGGGCGTGCCTGCTGATCATGGCCGCTGACCGTCGGAAATCCGGGTTCGAGCGTCGGGCGTACATGCTGGATGTGTCGAGGGATCGGGTTCCCACCAACGAAACCCTTGAGTGGCTTGCTGGTGCCTTGGCGGCACTCGGATTCAATGAGTTGCAGCTCTATGTCGAGCACACCTTTGCCTATGCGGACCACGAGGATGTCTGGCAGAAGTCTTCGGCGCTCACCCCCGGCGACCTGCGGTGGCTGGACAGAGTGTGCGAGGCCCATGGAATAGATCTCGTGGCCAACCTGAATTGCTTCGGCCACATGGAGAGGTGGCTGTCCCATGAGCGGTATCGGAATCTCGCCGAACGCCCAGACGGCGCTCCTAACCTTTTCGGGCCGGGCAAGATGCGGCCCGGATGCCTGGCGCCAACCCCAGCCAACGTAGCATTCGCGGTGGCCCTGGCTCGGGAGATGGCCGCTGCCGTCCGCCATTGCCGTATCCACATCGGCGGCGACGAGCAATTCGAACTCGGCGAGGGCGTCTCGGCACAGGAAGTGGCCTAACGCGGACGCAGCGCAGTGTACATGGAGCATCTCTGCCGAATAATCGAACCGCTCGTCGCCGACGGCCACGAGGTGATGTTCTGGGCAGACCAGCTGCGCCAAGACCGGGACTTGATTCCCAAGATTCCGATGGGAGCGGTACCCGTGGTGTGGAATTACGAGGCACCGTCGGAGACCGGGTGGGAGGCCATGCTGCCGCCCGAACTCATCGAGCGGCTCGGCCTCCCCGAAGACCCGCATCTCGGCTTTGAGTCGCATGCCCGCCTGCTGGCCGACGCTGACTTTCCGTTCTGGGTGGCACCCGGAACCGGATCATGGAATTCGCTGATCGGCAGGAATCGCAACGCGGCGGCCAATATCGCTGACGCAGTGGCCGTAGGTGCCGCGAACCAATCACCGGGCCTTCTGCTGACCGATTGGGGCGATAACGGGCACTTCCAGCCCCTGGCGGTGTCCTTGCCGTCGATGGCGCGAGCCGGGGCCTCCATGAGCAACCCGACCAGCGATCCCGCCCAAATCGCCGACAGAGTGGAAGCGGTATTGGGCTGCGATCCCGGCATTGGCGCCCTCATCGATCGCCTTGGCCACATCGGCGAAGACCTGGGCATGACGGCCATCAATTCGAGCCCGATCTTCGTCGCCCTCTGCCACACCGGCATGCCCGGTTTTGGCGAACCCGACCCCGAGGCTCTCGCTACTGGCCTTGAGACCTTGTCTGGGGCCCGACAACGCTTCAATGAGCCGATCGGCGGGCCGCGTGGCCGGATTGTGGCCGCGGAGATGCAGGCAGCTTGTCATCTGGCAGAAATCGGCCTGCGCCGCCTCGGCATTCAGCACGGCCTTGACGTCGAGGCGCCCACCGCCAGTGAGCTCGACGGAGCAATCAAGGCCCATAGAAACGCATGGCTGCTCTCCAGCCGCCCAGGAGGCCTCGACGACTCCTTAGACAAACTCCTCCGC
This sequence comes from bacterium, assembly GCA_028820035.1. Classification (GTDB taxonomy): domain Bacteria; phylum Actinomycetota; class Acidimicrobiia; order Acidimicrobiales; family Bin134; genus Poriferisocius. Next base: position 4,529 of record JAPPKI010000065.1, read on the forward strand.
AACCGCGACTAGCCGCCATTTCGATGAGCGTCTTTGACTAAAAGAACATAAAAATGACTGAAAAAAGGTTCAGCTCAATAGCCTGACCGGAAGGGTGGCTCGGCCCACCCGGTCCGGTCCTTCAACCTTGTACTCGGCACCGGACCGGGATCGGGCCGAGTCCACCCTACCCCATCGATGCTGGGCCTTCTACCCTGGCTTTCAGACGAAGTCCTCGTACTTGTCCAGGTGGCGGGTGGGGCGGCTGAGGGCGTCTTTGCGGAAGGGGTCGCCCAGTTCCATGGTACACATGGCTTCGATCACGGTGGTGCGGCCCCCGTTCATCTGGGCGTCGATGGCCTTGGTCAGCGCCGGGCCCACTTCTTCGAGCTCGTTCACCCGCACGCCGTCGGCGCCCATGGCCCGGGCCACCTCCGACCAGTCCTCGCCGCCGTCGAGCTCGCCGGCCACGAACCGGCGGCCGTAGAAGTCCACCTGGTTCTTCTTCTCCGCGCCCCACTGGCGGTTGTGGAACA
>JAPPKI010000218.1 GCA_028820035.1 bacterium
CGAGGGCGGCCCACAGGTGGGGCCAGGCACCGCCGATGCGTTCCAGCATTTGGGCCACGCGCTGGGCGTGGAACCGATCGACGTCGTCGCCTTGGGCGTTCTGGGTGGCCACCGGATCGGCCGCCGCCTTCACAAGCGCCCCCATCAGCTCATAGAACACAACTCGCTCCGATCATCGGGGCAACAGGCTCCAAGACCAATACGATCATCGAGGCACATCCTTCCAGGCCAAGCCCTTGTAGGGGTCGGGCTCGCGGGGAAGGCCCAGAGCCCGCTCGCCCACGATGTTGCGCTGCACCTCGGTGGTGCCCCCGGCGATGGTCTCGGCCCGGCTGTGCAGGAAGTTGAGCACCACGTAGTCGGCGATGTGGCCCTCGGCCCAGGCCATGGCCGGCGAGCCCAGCAGATCCACGCCGGTGGTCTGCACTCTTTGGTTGAGCTGGCTGTACATGAGCTTGCCCACCGACGCCTCCGGTCCCGGCGGTCGGCCCGCTCGCAGGGTGTCGCGCACCCGGGCATTGGTCCAGCGCACGATCTGCTCCTCGGACCACAGCCGCATGAGCTGCTGGCGCACCACCCGGTCGCCCCATCGCCCCGACTCCCGGGCCCGCTCGATGAGGCGCTCGGTGCCCGACCCGATGCGGCTCTGGCCTCCCGACCCCGGTCCCGACACCGCCAGGCGCTCGCCGCTCAAGGTGGCGTTGGCCAGCCGCCAACCGTCGTTCACTTCCCCCAGCACGTCGCGGTCGGGCACTCGGGCCCTGTCGATGAACGTCTCGGCGAACTCCTCCTCGCCGCTGATGGTGCGCAGCGGGCGCACGTCGATACCGGGCTGGCGCATGTTCAGCAGGAAGTAGGTAATGCCGGCCCTTTTTTGGGCGTCGGGGTCGGTGCGGGCCAGACAAATGGCGTAGTCGGCGACCATTGCCTGGGTGGACCACACCTTTTGGCCGGTGAGCACCCACTCATCGCCGTCGCGCACTGCCCGGGTGGCCAGCGAGGCCAGATCGGACCCGGCGTCGGGCTCGCTGAAGAACTGGCACCAGATCTTCTCGGCGGTGACGATGGGCGGGATCAGCCGGGCCTGCTGCTCGTCGGTTCCGAAGGTCAAGATGGTGGGACCGGCCAGGGTGAGGCCGAGCTGGTTGCGGCGCACCAGGTTGTAGGGGGCCAGCCGGGCCTCGATAGCCCGGGACACCCGATTGCCCACTCCCAGACCGCCGAATGGCCGGGGCCAGGTGGGAACCACCAGCCCGCTGCGGGCGAAAGCGGGGTACCAGGCGTCGTAGTCGGCCGGCGTGCGGACCTTGTGCAGCGCTGCTCTGCCTCCGGTGCGGGCCGCCTCCCGCCATTCGACCGGCACCGTTTGGGCCACCCACTCGTCGACGATCTTCTCGGCCTCGTCGACGGCGGTGTCCCGGTTGATGGGCAGCAGCTCGAAGTCGCTCATGGTCCGTCTTGTGCCGCGGTGGCCTGGTCGACCAGCACCCGGCGCAGCACCTTGCCCACCTCGCTTCGGGGCAGCGCATCGAGGGCCTCGAAGGCCACCGGCACCTTGAATGGGGCCAAGTGCTGGCGGCACAGCTGCTCCAAATCGTCGGCGCTCGGCGCTTCGCCGCCATCCGCGGGCACCACAAAGGCTTGGGGCACCTCGCCCAGCCGGGCATCGGGCACCCCCACCACGGCAACGTCTGACACTGAGCTCGACAGCAGCAGCACTTCTTCCACCTCGGCGGGGAACACCTTGAGCCCCCCTCGGTTGATCATGTCCGACTCCCGGCCCTCAATCCACAGAAAGCCGTCCTCGTCAAGGCGGGCGATGTCGCCGGTGCGGAAATAGCCGTCACCGTCGAGCCGGTCTCCGAGTCGTCCCTCCGGGTCCAATGAAGCGGTGTAGGCAGTGCGTACCCACAGCACGTCTTTGTCTCCGAACCGCAGCTCCACCCCCTCATAAGGGCGGCCCACCGCTCCCAATTTGTCGGTGTGCTCCCGGAAGTCCCGGGCGGTCCAACCCACGATCTCGCCGCCCACCTCGGTCTGCCCGTATCCGTTGAGCACCATCACCCCGAACCGGTCATAGAAGCGACGGGCCTGCAACGGGGAGAGCGGCGCAGTGATAGAGCGGACGATCTTCAGCGGATCAAGGCTCTCGATGCCGGGTTCGTCGTTGAGCATGGTGATGGCGGCCGGGGGGATCACGGTGGAAGCGATCTGGTACTTGCGAACCACGCGGGCGTACTCCAAGGCGTCGAACTTGGGCATCAGCAGCGCGGGGCTGCCGGTGCGGACCGCAAAGATCACGTTGTAGATCCCGGCCCACAGCGAGGTGGACACCGGGATGACATGGGGCATGGTCGGGCGCTCGGTGAGCTCCCGGCCCTTGCGCACCGTGGAGATGATGGTGTCCATGAGCCGGATCACCGCGCTGGACTGGAGCTCGATGGGCTTGGGCCGACCGGTGGTGCCCGAGGTGAACGACACGATGGCGATGCCCGGATCGTGGATGGCCGGCTCCGCCGCCCGCTTCTCTGCTACCGACCAGCCCAGATCGCCATGGGCCGCGATGCGGGTCACCGGGGCCTTCACCCGTTTGAGCTGCTCGGCGGAGCCAATCACCGCGGCGGGATTCACGTCGTCGAGGATGTAGTCGATCTCCGTATCGGACAGGCGGGGGTTCACTGGCACATACACGCAGTCGGCCCCCCATGTTCCGAAGAAGGCGGCCACGACGTCGGCGCTGGGGGGCAGAAGGCAGGCCACTGGTGTGCGGGGAGGCACCCCGGCATCAGCAAGGGTGGTGGCCACCCGCTGGGCCGCATCCACCAAATCGAAGTAGGAAGTGATCTCGTCGCCATCGGGCCGAGCAACGATCACTCCCGGGGTATCCGGTTCAGCGGGAAGCTCGGGCTCCAGCAGGAGCGAGGCGAAGCTCATAGCGCCCCGACGATAACCCACCGATGAGCAGCCTTTGCCAGAGCCGGTAGCCTCTCAGGTCATGCGTATGGAGCACCTCATCCACGTCAATCTCTGTGTGAGCGATCTGGACCGCTCGCTGGAGTTCTACCGGGATCTGCTCGGTGGTGTGGTGGTGGACGAGTCGGCCAAAGACCGCAGCGAGTTCATGGAGAGCCAGGGGGAGACCGGCGACACCGGCCACCGGGCCGCGTTCTTGGCCTTCGGCGACAATCTCCGGGGCCCCTATATCGACCTTCTGGAGTGGAATACCCCCGATCCGGGCCGGCCCCTTACCTGGAAGAGCATCGGCATCCCCCGCATTGCGGTGGGAGTAGACGATGTAGATGCGCTGCATGAGCGACTGTCGGCCGCGGGAGTCGACATTCTCGGCCCGCCGGGATCACTGAAGGTGGGCCGGTCGTCGATACGGGCCTTCGCGGTGCGCGATCCCGACGGCATCCTGATCGAGTTCGTCACCCGCCAGTGACCGCGCTCACCCCGGAGCAGGGGGCGAACCTGGCCGATTGGTTCGGACGCGGCGTGGTCGGGGTGGAGGCTCGGACTGGCGGCCTTTCCTGGGACGTCTTCACCGTTGCTTTCGACGACGGCGAGCGGGCGGTGGTCAAGCGGGCGCCTCCCTACGGCACCATCGACCCCTATGACGTGCACAAAGAAGTGGCGGTGCACCAGGCCGCGGCCACCGCCGACATCCCGGTGCCCGAGCTTCTGGGGGCATGCGACGACCCTGGGTTGATCGGGCAGCCGTTCTTCGCCATGGCCCACGTGGATGGCGACTTCCCCCACCTTGCCCAGCTCGACGACTGGCCTGTCTGGCAGACGGAGGCCGGTCGTCGCCGGGCAGCCGAGCAGATCGTCGACGTGATGGGCAAGCTCCACCGGCTCGACTGGGCGTCGGCCGGTTTGCCCGAGCTGACCACCGGTCCGCCGGGGGCCTCGGGGGCCGATCTGATGGTTGGGTTGGTCAACCGGTGGATGGGCAACGTGGAGCGCGACGTGTACTCCAAGTGGGCGCCGTTGCCCATCTTGCGAGACGCCGCCCGCTTTCTGCTCGACCAAGCCTCTGAGATGCCCGAGGCTCCGCCGGTGCTCAGCCACGGCGACTTTCGAATCGGCAACCTGGCCTTCCGGGGTGATGAGTTGGTGGCGGTGCTCGACTGGGAGCGGGCCGCGGTGGGGCCGCCGCTGTTGGACCTGGGCTTCTTCTGCCACCCGCTGTCGCGCCGCCGACACCCCGAGCTGATGGGCATGCTGGTGAACTGGGACGAACTGGCCGGCTTGTACGCGGCGGCCACCGGCGCCGAGCCCGACCCCAAGTGGGTCCACTACTGCATCATCTACTGGATCTTCGTGGAATCGGCGGTGGTGCCCCGAGGACTGGCGCTGACCGTGGAGGGCAAGATGCGCTCGTGGCCCGTGTTCACGCAGATCCCCCTCAACACCGAGAACCTGGCCCAGCACCTGGATGCCTGGGATGCGGGCGACACCAGTTGGATTGAGCGGGCCCTCTAGGTCGGCAGCCCCGGGTCCGGTGTCGGGCTACTGATGCTCCTGCTCGGCGGCCATCTCCGCCTCGTGGCGCTCCCGGGCTTCTTGGCCGGCCGCCGCAGCCCGGCCCAGGAACTCCTCCCGGTTGGCCGCGGTCCAGGCGTGCGAGCTGGTGCGCCGCCGGATCGAGCCCTGGTAGCGGGGAGCCACCTCCTCGATCAAGAGTTCGAAGGAACGTCTCGTGGCCTGCGGGTTGGCCCAGTCGTTGCCGAACACCAACAGCGCGCCGAACCCGCCCGACTGCTCCCACAACCGGTCAACCAGAGCAGCCGCGTCATCGGGAGTGCCGATCACCGCGAAGCCGCCGTCCACCATGGCCCGGACGAACTCGTCTCGGTCGTCGGTGTCGGGGGCGCCAGGCAGGGCCACCACCTCCCGGAAATAGCGCACCCACGGCTCGATGCCGTGCTCCACGTCTTTGAATGCCTGCTCGGTGGTCTCGGCGATGTGGACGGGGGCCACGATGCGCCACTTGGATCGGTCGGCGGTGTGCCCGTGCTCGGAGG
>JAPPKI010000155.1 GCA_028820035.1 bacterium
TGGCCGATGATCAGCCCGGTGCCCCCGTTCTGCCACGAATTGGGGAACGTGCGGTCGAGCTCCAGCCGGGCGGCTACCTCGCCATCCAGTAGTAGTTCCACGGTGCTTGAAGCCGGAGAGGTCGGCTGGTACCGGCATTCCAGGATGGTGGCGTCAACCGCGACGGTCGGGGTGGCCAGGCGGTACTGGTCGCCCGACAGGCACATGCCCAACACCAGAGAGCCATCCAACCCGTAGAGAGCCAATCCGCTGGTCCAGTCGCCCATAGCCCAGAGGATGCCATCAGCCCCGTTCGGTCCCACTTGCACCGAAGCCTCGATCGAAAAGCCCCGCACCAGTACCGGCATCACCTCGTCGGCCACCCGGCCTGCGCCCGGTCGGTACCGGGCTCGGGCGGGAGGCGGGTAGGCCGGCGGGTAGATGGCAGGCATCCGCCCGGCGTAGCCGTCGTCGAGGGGCAGCACCCTGTAGCGCTCGGCGGCCGCCCACCAGGCTGATTCGAGCTCGGTCAGCTTCTCGGGGTGTTCGGCGGCCAGGTCACGGGCCTCGGAGAAGTCGTCGTCGAGGTTGAACAGCGCCCAGGTGTCGTCGGTGAATGAGCAGCTCCCCTCCATAAGTGCGACCTCGTCGCCGTGGGCTTCGGCCACGTGGTCGGTGGTGGCCTTCCAGCCGTCCAGATACATGGCCCGCGACCCCTGGACCTCGAAGTACTGCTCTGATCGAGGGGAGGGGGCGTCAGAGTCATGGAACGTGGCCGCCAGGCTGGCCCCATGCATCGGCATTTGGGCCACGCCGTCTACCGTCTCAGGGGCATCCACCCCGCACAGCTCCAGCACGGTGGGGGCCAGGTCAATGGCGTGGCAGAACTGGGTGCGCACCTCGCCTCGGGCGTCGATTCCCGCGGGCCAGTGCACCATCAGCGGAGTGCGAGTGCCGCCCAGCCAGGCGTAGCGCTTCCACAGCCTGAACGGGGTATTGCCGGCCCAGGCCCAACCCCAGGCGTAGTGGTTGTAGGTGCGGGGACCGCCCAACTCGTTGAGCCACTCCAGGTTGGCGGCCACCGACTCGGGCAGGCCCTTGGTGAACCGGTGCTCGTTCACCGATCCCACATGGCCGCCCTCAGCACTGGCCCCGTTGTCGGAGCACAGCACCACCACCGTGTTGTCCAGCTCGCCGATCGCCTCGAGGTGGTCGATCACCCGTCCGATCTGGGCATCGGTGTGGGAAACGAACCCGGCATACACCTCGTGCATGCGGGCGAACAGCCTCCGGGCGTCGGCGTCCAGCTCGTCCCAGGGCTGCACCCACGAGGGGCGCTCGGTGAGCGTGGTGCCCTCCGGAGCGATGCCCGTGGCCAACTGGCGATCGAAGGCTCGCTCCCGCCACCGGTCCCACCCGTCGTCGAACATCCCCCGGTAAGGCTCCACCCACTCGGGCGCCACGTGGTGGGGGGCGTGGGTGGCCACCTCGGCGTAGTAGCAGAAGAACGGCTTATCGGGGGCGGCGTGCTTCTGGTCGGTGATGTGGGCGATGGCCTGGTCGGCCAGATCGGCGCTGAGGTGGTAGCCGTCGTCGTAGTGGGCCGGCGGCTTGATGTAGTGCTGGTCTCGCACCAGATTGGGGGCCCAGCAGTTGGCCCCGCCGTGGAGAACCCCGTAGTAGCGCTCGAAGCCCACCCCGGTGGGCCACAGGGTGAAAGGACCGGCCGCGCTGCGCTCCCCCCGGGGAGCGAGGTGCCACTTGCCGATGGCCATGGTGCCCCAGCCGGCGTCCCGCAGGATGCGGGGCAGCATGGCGGCCGAAGGGGGGATGCGGGCGGTGTAGCCGGGAAACCCCATGGTCATGTCGGACAGAAAGCCCATGCCCACGGCATGGTGGTTGCGCCCGGTCAAAAGGGCGGCCCGGGTGGGCGAGCACAGGGCGGTGACGTGGAAGCGGTTGTACGAAAGGCCGCCCGCGGCCAGCCGGTCGAAGTTGGGGGTGGCAATGTCGGCTCCGAAGCAGCCGAGCTGGGCGAACCCGGTGTCGTCCAACAGGATGACCAGCACGTTGGGCGCCCCCTGGGGGGCTCGGGGCAGCTCGGGAGGACGAGGGGTGGACTCTGCCACGGTGAGCCCGATATCGGCGGTTGGGGGCTGAGAGTCGGCCATAGCGGCTGCTAGCGGCGCGACCGGTAGTCGCTGCCGGGGATGGAGGCGAATGGGAAGGGCTCGGGCGCCCGGCCCTTGAATAGCGCGAAGCACTCGCCGGTGAGCCCGGAGTCGAGGATCGATATAGCCGCTTCGGCCACCTCTTCAGAGTCCATGATGACCATGCCCGCGGCCTCGAGGCGGTCTCGGTTGCCGCCCAAAAATCCGGTGCCCACCGTGGCCGGGCAGACGGCGTTGAGGCTGATGCCCTGCTCGGCGAGATTGGGAGCGGCACTGCGCACCAGAGCGGCTATGGCGTGCTTCGACATCGAATAGCCCAAGTCCACCGGCAGCGGGCCGAACGACGCCATCGAACCGGTAACCAGCACGTGGCCGCCCCCGGCTGCTTCCAACAGCGGAACCGCAGCCCGCAGGCCGAACACCACGCCGTGCTGGTTTATCCCGATGATGCAGTGATAGTCGTCGTCGCTCATCTCGGCGATGTTGCCCAGCCCCATCATGATCCCCGCGTTGAGGTGGACTACGTGCAGATGGCCGGGATCGTCGGCCAGCTCCGCAGCCAACGCGGTCCAGGCCGAGGAGTTGGCCACGTCGAGGTGTCGGTACTGTCCGCCGATCTCGTCGGCCACTTGCTGCCCGGTTTCGTCGGCCACGTCGGTGCAGATCACCCGGGCGCCGGCCTCTGCGTATCGCCGGGCACAGGCTTCGCCGATGCCCGAGGCTGCTCCGGTCACCAGGGCGGTCTTTCCCGACAGGTCCATGTTCAGGCTCCGGCCTTCTCGGCACCCCGGGCAAAGGCGTCTTGGGTCTCGAGGTCGTAGAGGCCGTTGATGAACTGGAGCGGAGGTCTGGTGGTGTACTGCTGCTCAGCCCGGCTGGGCATGATCTGCTCTCGATGACGCAGATCCCACATGCTCTCGCACCGCCCGGAATAGTCGTCGGGTTGCTCCAGCATCCAGATGATGCCGTCGGCGGGTACCGAGGTGGGCTCCCAGTCGGTCAGGTCGACGTCGCCCATGTTGGCCAGGGTGCCCTCGGAGGCCACCGGGATGTCGATGCGGAAGCAGTTGACCGAAATGCGGTCGGGATAGAGCTGGCGGGCCAGGTCGGTGGTCATCCGCTCCAGGGCCAGCTTCGACATGCCGTACGACATGAGGCCGGGAACGGGACGCAAGGCGGCCTGCGACGACAGGCTGAGGATGCGCCCCCGACCCGCGGCTCGCAAATGGGGCAGAGCGGCCCGAACGGTGAGCAGCGGAGCGCGCAGGTTGATGTCCATAATGAGGTCGTAGCGCTTGAGGGGAATGTCCACTTCGCCCACGAAGGTGACCGCGGCGTTGTTCACCACCACGTCGAGCTGGCCCCAGGCCTCCACCGGGGCGGCCACCATAGCCTCGATGTCGTCGGTCGAGGTCAGGTCGGTGGGCACGGCCAGTGCCTCGCCGCCAGCTTCGATCACTGCGTCGACGGTCTCGTCGATTGTGCCGGGAAGCGGCTTGGGCGAAGCCTTCGTGGATCGGGCGGCGCACGCCACCTTGGCCCCCTTGGCTGCGGCGGCCACGGCGATGGCCGCGCCCACACCCCGACTGGCCCCGGTGACCAGCACTACTTTCCCCGCTAGGTCGTAAGGCTCAGACATCAGCGCTCCATGGCATGCGTCGCTACCCTAACGAATGACCAGTTCTCGGCCGGAGTGGATCCTGAATGGGCGAGTATCAGCATCTAACGGTGGCACCGGTGGGGGGCTGTATCGGCGCGGAGATCAGCGGGGTGGACCTCAGAGATGACCTGGCCGATGAGGTGGTCGTTGAGATCCGCGAGGCATGGCTGGCCCATCTGGTGGTGTTTTTCCGGGACCAGAACCTGACCCTCGACCAGTTCTCGGCATTCGCCCGCCGCATCGGCACCCCCGGCCGCTATCCGTTTGTGCCCGGCCTGCCCGACCATCCCGAGATCATCGAGGTCAAGAAGCTGCCCCACGAGACCGTCAACTTCGGCGGCATCTGGCACACTGACACCGCCTATCTGGAACGGCCGCCGATGGCGTCGATGCTGTTGGCACGGGAGGTGCCCACCGCGGGAGGTGACACCGAATTCGCCAATATGTACGCGGCATATGATGCGCTGTCCGACGGCCTGAAGGAGTTCCTGCGGGGTCTGCGAGCCGTTAACAGCTCGGCGATGGCCGATGTGTCCAAGACCCGAGAAGACCGCATTGCCGACGCCACCGAGGCCGGCCACACATCAGCTGAGAGCTTTGAAGCGGTCCATCCGGTGGTCCGCACCCACCCGGAAACCGGTCGTCTGGCCCTCTATGTCAACGTGGCCCACACCGCCCGATTCGAGGGCATGACCGCAGAAGAGAGCCAGCCCTTGTTGCGGTTCCTGTTCGCCCATCAGTCCCGGTCGGAGTTCACGTGCCGATTCCGCTGGCAGCCGGGCTCGCTGGCACTGTGGGACAACCGCTGCGCCATGCACAACCCCATCAACGACTATCACGGCCAACTCCGGCTCATGCACCGCATCACCTTCGAGGGCGACGGGCCCCGCTAGACGATTCGTTGGGCTGACCTCGGGGGCCAGATCAGACGATGCGGGAATCGGCGTCGGTAGGCCAGTAGCGATCTCGCAGGTACCGTTTCATCAGCTTGCCATTGGGGTCTCGGGGCAGCGACTGGTCGAAGTCCACTCCCCGGGGACACTTAAAGGCGGCCAGCCGGTCGGCACACCACGTCAACAAGGCAGCCTCGGTGTCGCCTCCGGCCCGGTCTGGGTCCACTAGCTGGACCACCGCCCGCACTTCCTCGCCCAAGTCGTCGTTGGGCACCCCGATCACGGCCGCGTCGGCCACCTCGGGGTGCATGAT
>JAPPKI010000184.1 GCA_028820035.1 bacterium
GCCGGGCCCACCGCGACGGCGACGAGTGGGTGATCAACGGCGAGAAGTGGTTCGCCTCCAACTTCAAATACGCCAAGTTCATGATCGTCATGCTCATCACCAACCCCGACGTGTCGGTGTACCGGGGATCGTCGATGATGCTGGTGCCCACCGACACCCCCGGCATCGAGGTGGTGGCCAACGTGGGCCTCGGCACCGAAGACCTGGAAGACGGCGACCACGCCTATCTCCGGTTCAACGATGTGCGGGTGCCCGCTGAGAACCTGCTGGGCGACGAGGGGTCGGGCTTCAAGATCGCCCAAACCCGACTGGGCGGCGGCCGGGTCCACCACGGCATGCGGTCGGTGGGCGTGGCCCAGCGGGCCCTCGACATGATGTGCGAGCGGGTGCTGTCGCGGGAGACCAAGGGCTCGCTCATCGGTGAGAAGCAGTCGATCCAGCACTGGATCGCCGACTCTTGGATCCAGATCCAGCAGTTCCGCCTCCAGGTGCTCCACACCGCCTGGCTGATCGACAACGAGGGCGACTACGCCAAGGTCCGCCAGCACATCGCCGGCGTGAAGGTGGCCACCCCCAAAGTGCTGATCGATGTGGTGTACCGGGCCATGCACGCCCACGGCTCCCTCGGCGTGTCCAACCTCATGCCCCTCACCTCAATGTGGATGAGCGGCCCGGTAATGGGCATCGCCGACGGCCCCACCGAGGTGCACAAAGACACCATCGCCAAGCAGATTCTCAAGAGCTACAAGCCCTCCGACGGCCTCTTCCCCTCCATGCACCTCCCCACCCGAATAGCCAACGCCCGCCAATACATCGAATCCCGCATAGAACACGAAATCGCCAACCTCTAGGCCCAAAAAAAGGCGTTTCAATCTGACACGTACAGGGGATACACTGTCCATCTGAAGCCGGGGCGGGTGGCAGAGCGGACGATTTCCCTTTTGCCCGCCCCGGCTCCATCTTCATAATACCTGAATAATCTGAAAATAGATTGAAAGTCCTTGAAATCTCTTTTCAGTCAGCTCTTGATGTAGGCACTCGGCCGAAGATGTACGTCAACCCCACTATACCCAACCCGATCACCACGCCCCGCCACGTCCACGAGTTGATCAATAGGCCCGTACTCAACCCCACCGCCACCACGATCATGGTCCCGGCGATCACTTTCGCCCGCCACGGCATGCCTAATCCTGACCGGTAGTCGGCCACCAGTTTCCCAACCCCCGGCAGGTTCAGCACCCACCGCTCCATGCGCTCGCTGGATCGGCTGAACGCCGCTGCCGCCATGATGAAGAAGATCGTGGACGGCAGGCCGGGAACTATTACCCCGAGAGCCCCCAGCCCAACACACAGCAGCCCTCCCAGAATCCACAGTCCCCGCACCAGCGGGTTGCTGGCCACCTTGGAGTGGCCAAGAGCAGCGGAATCGCCGGGCTCAGCCGGCGAGTTCGACGAGGTCACGCACAGTCAGGTAGCACAGCAACCCGATCACCAGAACGTTGATCGTGCTCACCGGCCACTTCAGCCGGTGGTCGGCTCGCCAGAACCGTCGGATGCTCAGCCCGTTGAACACGATGGCCACCAGCCCGATGGGCAGGCTTATGGCTGGCCCCACCGAGTCGGCCACCCCCAACACCGGCAGCAGAAACGGGAGCACCAGATAAGTCAGCAGGCACCGGGTACCAGACACCGCCATCGACTGGCTGAACCGGCGCTCGGCCGTATTGGGAGCCTGAACTTCGGCCGGAGCGGTGTCAACGGTCATTCCCTCCAAGTCTCCCACTCAAAGTCCATCGTCGTCTCACCGGATAGCCGGTTTCGTTAGCATCGTCCCACCATGAGCCGGCTACCGCGCCTCGCCGTCCTTTGTCTGGCCCTCGCCCTCATCGCGATCGCCTGTGGAGGAGACGACGACCAGCCCGCGGCCCTTGCTCCGACCGCGACCCCGGCCGCTATCGTCCAGCCCACCGAGCCAGTACCCACGCCCGCCACCCCCACAGACACTGTCCCCTCTCCCGCCGGCCCCACCTGCGACTGGCCCATGTGGGGCCACGGCATAAGCCGCACCTTCTCCTACCCCTGCGACAGCGGCATCAGCCCCGACACTGCCGCCAGTCTGCGCCGCATCTGGTATTTCAACACCAGCGACGTGGTCACCGCCGCCCCGGTGGTGGTGGATGGCGTGCTGTATGTGGGCGACTGGGCCGGGCGGTTCTACGCCCTCGATGCCGCCGACGGCACCGAGCTCTGGCACTTCGACGCCGAGTACCACGACAACGTCTACGCCGGGCAGATCACCTCTTCGGCCTCCTACACCGTCATCGGCGGCACCCCCGCGGTGGTGTTCAACGCCGGGCGCACCATCCACGCCCTCGATGCCGCCGACGGCACGGTGATCTGGACCCACGCCCTGGGCGAGCCCGGCTGGCCCACCGAGCTGGAGACCACCCCCATTGTGGTGGAAGACCGGGTGATCGCCACCTTCGACACCCACAACGCCCCCTTCCCCGCCGGGGTGGTGGCCGTAAGCCTGGCCACCGGCGAGCAGCTCTGGCACTTCGACCTCGAGGGGGGCGACCATCAGGGCTGCGGGGGAGTGTGGGGGTCGCCGTCGGTCGACCTAGAGCGCCGCCTTATGTTCGCGGGCAGCGCCAACTGCCCCATCTCCCCCGAGGGATGGGGCCCGTACACCGAGGCCCTGTTCGCGGTGAGCATCGACACCGGCGAGCCCGCCTGGAGTTTCCAGCCCCATCCCCCCAACAACGACGACTCCGACTTCGCCGGGGTGCCGGTGCTGTTCACCGCCGACGGCCAAGATCTGGTCGGCCTCGGCAACAAAGACGCCGTGTTCTACGTGGTCAACCGCGACACCGGGGAGCTGGTGTGGAAAACCCGGGCCACCGCCGACAACGTGATCCGCCCCAACTTCTCCAGCGGCGGCTTCATCGGCCCCGCCGCCTACGCAAACGGGATCATCGCCGGCGGAACCGGGGTGGCCGACTGCCCCTGTATGCACGCTTTCGACGCCGCCACCGGCGAGATCGTCTGGCAGCAGCAGGCCGTCGGTCCCACCTACTCGCCCACCACCGAGGTGAACGGCGTGGTGTTCGTGGGCTCGCTCGACTTCACCCTTCGGGCCTTGCGCCTCGACGACGGCGAGGCGCTGTGGTCCGACGAGCTCACCGGTCTCATCTCCGGGGGAGTGGCCATCGTGGGCGACGACATGTGGGCCGTGGCCGGGTTCCGCGAGCCAGGATCGGCTGGCCCGTCGGAGACCTCCGGGGTGTTCCGCTACACCGTGACCCCCGACGTGGAGGCCGCCGAGCAAACCGCCCCCACCGCCGAGCCCGAGCCCGAAGCCGGCCAAGTCCGCCTAGTAGGGGCGTCGGGCCGCTGCATCGACGCTCCCTGCGACGTGGGCTTCGACTTCAAGACTCCGCCGCCGGGCACCGACCCCCAAGTCACCCTGTCGATTGAAACCGACCCCTTCGAGCTCACCGTCACCTCCAGCGGCCTGGGCGACCCCGCCGCCTGGCTCCGGGAGGGGAGCGCGGCCGCAGAAGTGGGGGCGTCGGCCTACGGCGTGCTGGTGTCCGAGCGCGACGACCGCCCCTCGGGCGGCTACCTGTGCGTGCTCGAAGACGACGGCGGCTGCATCGCCCGCACCGTGCCCCGCCCCGGTGCCTCCTACAACCGCATCAGCCTGCTGGCCCTGCACGACACCACTGCCATCCCCGGTCCCGCCGACGGCTTCGACCGCCTGGTGGCCAGCATCGGCTTCAACCCGCCACTGCGAACCGAGCCCCTAAGCCCGCCCACCTACTTGGTGTTCAGCCCCCAGGGCAACAACCTGGTGGTGTACGGCGACAACGGCGGCACCCAGCGCCTTATCACCAACGCCCGTGAAGATCCCGACGGCCGCGACATCAACGGACAGGTGTGCTTTACCGACGACGGCCGCTTCATCGCCGGCGAGGACACCGGCCAGCCTGAGATCCCCGCTGGTTTTGGCATCTTCGATCTCGACGGCGACTCGCTCGGCACCCTGTCCGCTACCCAGATCGGCAAGCTCACCCCCGACTTTGAAGCCGCCGACAACCAGCCCGAGCCCTATGGCTGCGCCTTCTTGCCCGACGGGAGGCTGGTTACCACCGATGTTGGCAACCAGGCATCCGGGCCGGGCACCGGCCAGCTCACCGTGTGGTTCACCCCCTACGACGGTGCCCGCTGCGTGGTGGCCGACTACATCGCCACCGCCCAGCAACTGGCCGCCGACGGCGACGACGTGTTGGTGGCCTCGGCCCGCCCGCCCACCATCGGGGTGCAGCGCTTCTCCAACCTGCCCCGCACCGCTGAGGAGTGCAACCCCGACGCAGTCACCGTCGAGCTGTTCATCGGTGTCGGCGATGGCGTGTCCCTCACCACCGGCATCGCCGCCGACCGCCAGGGCGGCTGGTACGTATCCGACACGCTCACCGGCGTCATCAACCAGTACGACAGCGACGGCAACTACCTGCGCACCGTGCTGGCCCCGCCCGAAGGCGAGGGTCTGGGCCTCGAACCCATCAGCACTGGATCGCCGCTGGGCATCGCCGTGGGCCTCGACGGCACCCTCTACTACGCCGACTTGGCCCTGGCCCTGAACGACGGAGGCATCGGCCCCACGGGTGGCCAGGGCACCGTCCGGCGAATCCGCTTCGACACCGACAACCAGCCCCTGCCTCCCGAGACCATCGACTACGGCCTCAATTTCCCCGACGGCCTCGGCGTTCTCCCCGTGGGATGAGCGCCTCCCACGGCATCATCTACCATTCCCGCTGATGCGCATCTGGGTTGACACTGAGCTCTGCCAGGGACATGGGCGCTGCTACATGCTGGCTCCCGACCTGTTTGACGCCGATGACGACGGCTACTGCCAGCCCACCGACGAACGCGCCGTGCCTCCCGAGCTGGCCGACCAAGCCCGCCGGGCGCTCATGAACTGCCCCGAAGACGCCATCATC
>JAPPKI010000394.1:0-3696 GCA_028820035.1 bacterium
CCACACCGAAAACCTGCCCCAAGCGGCTTGACAACACCACAGGGACACCCCCCCGGAGCTTTAGCCGAAGAGAATGTGCCCGCTGGGCCTCCTGACACGCCTCACAGGGCACCTCGCCCCGATAACGATGCGCCCGATAGCCCCGAAACTCGCCACATCGCTCATCGGGCGTCGGCGGCAGCCGTCCCCACCTATCGCCGTGCTCAGCCCGCAACCTCGCCACCCGCGCCCAATGCCGGCGAGTCACATCCTTGCTATGGGCTGCCAAGCAATCCCCACACGCCGCCTCACCCCGGCGAATGTGCGCCTTGTACCCCGCCTCCGTGCCGCACAACGCCTCCTGCCGCGGCAACACACCCGAAGCCCGAAGCCTCGCTCGTCCCTTTGCCGCCCACGCCGCCAAACACAACTCACACGCAGGCTCTCCCCGATACCGATGCCGCTGATACCTCGCTGGCGTCCCACACGGCTGAACCTCACGAACCATCAGCGTCCCTGTCCTTGATCAACGGCTTGCCGGCCACAACTAACTCCAGCGCGACGCAGACTCTGTGGGAGACAACAAGTCAACAAACTGGACCGAATGCAATCTCAGTCCAGAGGACTGGCCTATACCCACTCCAATCGCATTTTCATTCGCTGAAACGATCTCCCCACAAGACCTTCACCACTTCCTTCCACGCCAACCTCTTTGCCCTTTTTCTCCAAATCTGCTCCCAACCTCCAGAACAGAGCAATAACGCACGAGATATCACCCTTGACGGCCTTTAGCCAGCCCTACGTGCCCGTCGCCAAAACCCGGCGAATCGCCCATCGGCCGCCCGGTCCTCATCACCCAGCATATCCTTCAACTGCTCCTTCCAAGCCAAGTCCCGATCCCGATCACGCAACACCTGCTCCCAACCACCTACCCGAAACGCCAACACCGCCCCGGCCATGAAGGCAGCCTGGCTCGCAACAAGGGCAAAGACGGCTATACCAACACCCAATAGGAACCATGCCAAAGCGAAGTCTCCGTACGTTACGACCCCGACCGCTACAGGCACTACCACCACGACCCAGAACAGGCCAAACAGGTGTCGGATCCAGTTGCGTCTGCCGCTGGGACGGCGGCGTTCGCGCAGGCTGACAAGGCAGCGTCCCACTAGCCCCAAACCATTCCGCCCCGCAACCGGCTGCGAGTAGTCGTGGCTCCCGGCGATGACGAAAATCTCCCGCCAGTTGAGGGCCGCGGCGTATTCGGCTCTGGTGGAGAAGTCCTGCTCGCTCTTCCTCATCCGGTTCAGCCTACTTTCACGCAGTGCGCGATCTCATGGACGACCTTCGTCTCGTAGCCTCCCTCTTCGAGGGTGTACTCGACCTCGGTAGCGTCACTCCCCCCGCTCTGCCATCTCGGCCCCCCGCCGAGCGACAAATCCAGACAGCCCGTAGAGGCATTCATCACCAAATACAAGTGCTCTTCAACATTGTTCTGCCACAGCCAGGCAGCAGCCACACCGACCACGAAGCCAACCACTGCCCCAACCACAGTTGGCGCGCCGGCATTTGCCCCCGCCAGCGCAGCCGCGACATAACTAGCGCCCCCAATAGATGCCGCCCCACTGATGCCATTGACGAGTACCTGCTCGGTCCAGAAGTTGTCGTCGAGGTCTGGCAGTGGGGAGTGCCAGGCCAGGTCAGGGGCGTTGGGGTCATCGGGGCCGGGGCAGGTGCCGGCGGTGGTCTTGCAGTGCCGGTGGGGCGTGGTGGTCGGATCGCCATCTGCGTCCATGTGCAAATGACTCGTGAGACTGTGGTCAATTTGGGCAGGATGGCTCAGCTTCTTGGCGGTGGCCTCGTCAAGGCGAACGGCCAGCGGCTCGGTCCAGTGGAAGGTACAGGTGCGGGTCCAGCCGTCGTCGTCATCGTTACGCCTGGTCTCCGTACAGTTGTCACGGCCCAGAGTCTGATCTTTGGTGTCGTCTGGCATGTATCGCAGCACTTGAGGGGCGATCCACTGCCGGCCGGGATTGAGGTTCACCCAAGACCCGTTCGGGCTGGCCCAATGGGGGCTGACGTTCAATGCGCGGTTTGCGGTGAGCAAGACGGGGGCAAGCGGGTCGCATGTGACGGTTTCGGCGGCTGTCCAGCCGGACCATTTCTGGCCGGTTCGGGCGCGGGCTCTGATCCTGATTTTGTAGGTCTCGCCCTCCCATCGTTGGGCGTAGACCTCGGTGCCGGGCCCCTCGTAGTTGATGCTCTCCTCGCCCGGCGCGGTGTTCTTCAGGTCGTAGCGGTCGGCGCCGTTGACCGGGTTCCATTTCAGGTGTACTACGCCGTGGCTGTTGCACGACGCCGTGGTGAAGCCCGTGGGCTTGAACACCGCGCACTTGCTCGCGGTCACCGGCAAGGTCCAAGCCGACTCGCGGTCCTCGCCCGATGCGACGCCCGCCGGGGAAGGCGCGACGCGCACCCGCACCCGGTGGGCCTTGTTTGAGTGGGCCCCATCCCACGAGTAGGAATAGGACTCCGCCCTGCCAGGCAGCGACCGATAATTGACTGAGCCGACGACTGCGCCATCCACCTCCACATCGAACTGGAGGCCCAGCGGCACCAGGGGCCCCTGGTGTTTCCACGACACCGACAGCACGCCGCCGGCTGAGCACGCCGCCGACATGTTGGCGGGCGCAGTCAGCGGCGAGCACACCGCCACAGCGGAGGCGACCCAGCCGGACTGCTTGTCGCCGGGATAGCGGGCCTGCACCTGCACAGAGTATTCCCCGGCCTCGCCAACCCGCTGGGTGGCGCCGGACACCGCGGACAGGGTCCCGTAGCCAATGAAGTCCATACCGTTGAGCCACCGCCAGTAGGCCCTCGCTCCAGCTGGCAGGGTCCACGACGCCGACAGCGCGAAACCGCCAGCTGCTTGCGTACACTCCAAGCCCACCCCAGAAGGCTCCTCAATCACCGGTGTCGGCGTCGGCTTGGGCTTGGGCTTGGGCTTGGCGGTGGCAGTCGGTTTGGGCGCGGCAGTCGACGTCGGCTTGGGCACGGGCACGCAGTCGCTGTGGCCCTGCAACTCGGTGCCCGGCCCGCACTCCCCCTCATGAGACTTGGCGCGCTCATGGCACGCCGACCCGTTGTGCGTGTGCGTAGTTCCCTTACAACTCGCCGGATCGGGCCAGCACGCCCCCGTGGAGGGGTCGAACCGGTCCGCCGGGCACGGCGTCGGGTGTGTGTGGGTTACGGGGCGGTCCTGCCACTCGTAGTTGAATACGTCCTCGGTCAGCGTCTCATAGTAGAACACCGACCGCTTGCGCGTCTCGTAGTTGAACACGTCCTCGGTCAGCTTCTCATCGTTGAACACCGACCGCTTGCGCGTCTCGTAGTTGAACGACGGCCTGTTCTCGTAGTTGAACACGTCTTTGTACCCATACACCGGGCGCTCCTCGTAGTTGAACACGTCCTCGGTCACGGTATAGGGCTTGGGACAGTGCCTGTACGGCCCCCACGGGGTCTGATGCACCACACACGGCGGGGTCACCGTCCGAGTCCGCGTGAACGGCGCCACCCGCACCCGCTTCACATGCGGGTACACCACCGTGCGGATGGTGAACGGGGCGACGCGAACCCGCACCGTGAACGGCGCGACGCGAACCCGATACTCCTCCAGATACGGCGCCACCCGCACCTTCACCTCCCGAGTGAACGGCGCGA
>JAPPKI010000394.1:3796-4992 GCA_028820035.1 bacterium
TACTCCTCCAGATACGGCGCCACCCGCACCTTCACCTCCCGAGTGAACGGCGCGACGCGAACCCGCACCCGCTCGGTCTGCTCATGGGCCGACACCGACGGCCCCACACCCGAAGAAACAACCAGCGCCAACCCCACAGCAAACACCGCAAGACTGACGGCCACAACAACAACTCGACGCGTCACGAACGACACGATTAGCTGGAGCAGCGACCGCCCCGACAACCCTCAAAGCCCCACCCAATGTGCGAAACCGATGCAGCCTCGCCCATTTCATGCAAGAAACCACCCCATGTTTAGGTTAAAAAATATGTCATATACCTTGATATGCCAGAAATAATTGGGACAAGAAAGATATGTTACTTGCTCACCTATCGCCTATCTCAGCCACATGTGTGTCCCGGACTCGAATCGCCCCTAGCGAACTGACGAAGCCAACAAGCTGAGCACCAGCAGGGCCGCCAGCACCCGATAAACCGCGAACGGGCCCAAGCTGCGGGTGCGCACCAGAGCTAAAAGGCCCTTGACTGCTACGAACCCGGTGACGGCGGCCGCCGCCGTGCCCCCTGCGAAAGCGGCCCGGGCATCGGTGGGTATGCCTCCCCAACCGCCGATGTCGATGAACTGATAGACGCCGGCCCCCGCGATCACCGGCACGCTCATCAGCATGGCCAACCGGGTGGCGGCCTCGCGATCCAAGCTGAGCAGACGCCCGGCAGTGATGATCACCCCCGAGCGCGACACGCCCGGCTGGAGAGAGCAGGCCTGGGCCAAACCCAGCAGCACAGCGTCGCGCACCCCGACGTCATCGGTGGACCGCCGGCCCTGACGGCGATCGGCCCACCACAGCAGAACGCCGAACACCGCCAGCATCACCGCGGTGAGCCACACCTCGTCGTCGGCCTCGTCGATCACCGACCGGAGACCCACCCCCACCGCCGCCGCGGGCACGGTGGCCAAAACCAACAGCCAGCCCAGCCGACCCTCGGCGGTCATCGGGGCTCGGCGCCTGACCACCGCACCAATCCCGTCTCGCACCAGCGCCCACACCTCTTTGCGCAAACAGCCCACCAACCCCACCAATGTGCCCAAGTGGAGGGCCACGTCGAATGCCCTTTCGAGGTCGTCGTTGCCCTCGAAGTCGTTCCAATCGGCCAGCCAGGGGATGATCTGGAGGTGCCCGCTGGACGACACCGG
>JAPPKI010000408.1 GCA_028820035.1 bacterium
CTCATCATGTTCACCTCCGGCTCATCGGGCGTCCCCAAGGGGGTGGTCCACACCCAGGCCTCCATCGCCTACAAGGTGCGCCAGTACATCCACATCAGCGGCCTCACCGCCGACGACACCGTGCTGTTCCCGGCCTCGCTGGCCCACGTGGCCGGCCTCCTGCACGGCGTGCTCATCCCTGGAGCGCTCTCCATGAAGACCGTGCTCATGGCCCGCTGGGATCCGGGCGAGGCCCTTCGGCTCATCGAGCACGAGCAGGCCACCTACATGATCGGACCGCCCACCTTCTTCAACGACCTTATGGACCACCCCGACTTCAGCCCCGGCCGGACCGCCTCCTTCCGGTTCCTCTCCATCGGCGGCTCCAGCGTTACCCCCGCCTTCGTGCATCGGGCCCGAGAGGCTTTCGGCTGCATTGTCAAGCGGGCCTACGGCTCCACTGAGGCCCCCACCGTCACAACCTGCACCAACCACGACGATCCCGAGCGCATGGCCAACACCGATGGCCGCCCGTTCTCGCCCACCCAGATCAGGATCGACGAGCACGGCGAGATCCAGGTCCACGGCCCCGAGGTGACCGTCGGCTACCTCGACCCCGCTCACACCGCTGCTGCCTTCACCGACGACGGCTGGTTCCGCACCGGCGACTTGGGCCAGATCGATGAAGGCGGCTTTCTTACCGTCGTCGGACGGCTGGACGACAAGATCATCCGAGGTGGCGAGAACATCGACGCCACCGAGGTGGAGGCCATCTTGGAGTCCCATCCGGCGGTGAGCCAGGCCGTAGCGCTGGGCGAGCCCGACGACCGCCTCGGCGAGCGGGTGGCCGCCTTCGTGGTGGCCGACGGCCCCTTCGACCTCGACGAGTGCCGCCGCTGGTTCTCCGAGGCCGGAGCGGCCCGCTTCATGACCCCCGAGCGCATCATCCCGATCGACGACATGCCCACTATGCCCTCGGGAAAACCCGACCGCACCCAGTTGACCGAAAAACTCCGGCCCCCAACCCGATAAACTTCCTGTCGTGGCCCAGTACCAGACCCCCGAGTGGCACCCGGCGTTCGAGGAGTATTGCGAGACGATCTTCGAGCTGGCCGAAGACGACGTCGACGTCATCCAGGCCCGGGTGGCTGAGCGCCTCGACGTGTCCCGCCCCGCAGTGTCCGAGATGATCCACCGCTTGGAGGCCGAGGGCCTGGTCACCCTCAAGGGCCGGTCGATCGAGCTGTCTCCCGATGGAATGGACCTGGCCGAGCGGGTGGTGCGCCGCCACCGTCTGGCCGAGGTGTTCCTCACCCAGGTGCTGGGCCTGTCGTGGGCCGACGCCCACGCCGAGGCCGGCAAATGGGAGCACGTCATCTCACCATTGGTGGAGCAGGCCATGATGCGGGTGCTCGACGATCCCACCACCTGCCCCCACGGCAACCCCATCCCCGGCTCCGACTACCAGGCCCCCCCAACCCTGGCGTTGGCCAAAGTCGAAGTGGGCCAGCGCTTTGTGGTCACCCGCATCACCGAGGAGCTGGAGTTCACCGAGGGGCTGCTCGACTTCCTGGAGGGCTCTTTGGTGATCCCCGGAGCCCAGGGGATCATCACCGCCTCCTCGCCCGACGGCACCACCACCGTGGAGATCGACGGCAACCACGTCGGCATCGGCGGCTTCGCCAGCGAACGCATCTTCGTCACCGCCGCTTGAACCGGCCAGAGACCGATAGCCGTAAGAGGGTGTTCGGCTACCCCGTGTAGACGGTGAAGCCCTGGTCGCTGAAGTCTTGGTCGAATGCGAAGGCGGTGTCGATGCCGTGCTCTCGCATGATCTCGAACGACATCCAATCGACCAGCGAAATGCCGCGCTTTCCGGCGGCCAACAATGCGGCCATTGCTCTGCTGTACAGAGAGGGTGCCACCCATTGCACCTCGATTGTTGGCAAAACGCTGTTGTGGAACTCCCGGACTGCTTCTAAGCCGATTCTCCGGGCTATGAGGGCAACCGTCTCGATGACCACCCCTGAGTGGGTCACCAAGTGCTCTTCGCCCGCTGCCCCTCGGGTGGCGTGGATGCTTACCATCTCCAATGCAGAGGAATGGTTCTCGTCGTTCCCGTCGAGGAAGGCGTAGATGGCCGAGGTGTCGATGAAGATCGGATTGCTCACTCCAGATACGCCTCTTCCAGTGCCTCATCGTGTTGGGTAGACGTGTCTACATGGCTAGAGCGGAAAGTTCCGGCGGCAGACATCAACCGCTGGTATCTCTCGCTGCGTTCGGCTCGTTCAAGCTGGGCATCGAGAGCCTCGCGAATGACCGCTGACTGAGACATTGCTCGAGCCGCCGCATGCTCGCGCAGTCGCTCTGCCTGCTCCTTCTTCAGTGAAATTTGAGTGCGAATCATCATGCCTACATTATTATATCATAGAACTGTCTTCATGATGTAATAATCGTTGCCTGCTCTTCCCACAGGCGGCAATCCAAAGAATGCTGACGGGCCAGACATTCTTGCAGTAGCTGCTGAGTATGGAGTCTTGAAGGTGGTCCGCGCGTTATTGGACGGAGGGCTCGTTTCGCAGCTCCGATCGGGCGCCGCTCACGATCTCAGGAGGAATGGCCAGAAAGGTCGACACGGCGTCGTCGAGCGCCAGCCTCACGGGATCGGACGAAATATCGGCGAGCCCCTGTAGTTCAGTGCCGAGGTGCCGGTCGAAGATGTCGGCCAACGAGGCCGCTTGTTTCTCGTCTATGTCCGGCACGAGCATTTCACGGCATGGGGCCAGGTTCAGGTCTGGCCTTGACAGCACCTTTGGGGAAGCAACGGAGAGAAAATTGACGATTCCGGGCGTTGAATTCAGCCAGACGCACATCGCCTTTTCCCATTTGTCCCGGCTTATGCCGAGGCCTTGCCTTGCTCTGACGGGTATCCAATTGCTTCCCAATATGGGGTCATGCGACCACCCGGCGATCACGCGCAAAGTGTTCAATCGCGGGAATCTGCATATGAGCAGCCTTGATCTCATTGCCCAGTAGTCGGCAGCGCGCTTCTCCTTGCCGGTCTTGGTTTGGAGATATACGTCGGCCTCTACACGCAATGTCCTCGTTATGGTCGTGTCGTTGGACCAGAGGGCCTTCGGCACTCCCTGGATTCCTTCTGTTGTGCTCCCTATGGGGGCATGACCTTTGGGTTCGAATGCGTCATGGACTCGTCGTCCGTGCGGTTCGACATGGGCCAGTTCGCCTAGCTTTGGTACTTGGAACAGATCGCCAGACGCGATCTGTTGGGCGAAACTGACCAAATGGTCCGATGTGATCCCCAATGGCCTCCATCGGCCTCTTGCCATCTTGTGGGCTGGCCACTCGGTGATGGTGCCGACAGATGCGTCTAAGCGTTAAGCGTGGAGCGCGGCGGCAACGGCTGTGGCATCCACGACGGACCTCGCATTACGCCTCAGTACCGCAAACTTGGTTAGGGGGCGGCGGGCTGGGTCTGCCTCCCGGTGTCGTCGTGCCACAACCAACATCTCGGCGATGTCAGTGTTCTCTGAGAAGCAGGTTCGGACAGGGTCGTGGCTGGCGATAATCCATTCGATGTGAAACCACTCGGCAAGGAGCTGACGGATGCCAGCAGCGGATGGAGCCGAGGATCCGGCGAGGGGAAACACGAATGCGAGCGTTGCCCCTTGGTCGAGCTTGGCGAGGTGTTCACCGAGGTCTATGAACATGGTACCCAGAGCGGTCGCGTCGGCAGACCTGTCACGGGCAAGCTGCTTTTCCCGCTTCCTAATGTAACCCCGCTCCTTGCTTCCCAACTGCTGATGACGCAGCGAGTGTTCGTAGTCGACAGAGCACCAGTCGGGGAGATACTCCTCAAGCAAATGACATAGCCGCTGGTTGAGAAAGGTCTCAAGTTTGCTGCCTGTCCGCCCTGACAGGTGACCTGTCCGAGTTGCCATGCGCTCCTCCCCGCCAGCCTCGAGATGCTGACAGCCGGAAACGTTAGCGGCAGCGGCCCGCCGCTAGCGGTTTGGTGGTTGGGACATCGGAAGGCTGAAGCTGCCTGCGTGCAGTGCCGGGTACACGCCCGCATTGGCAGCGCGGATGCTTGTCGGTAGGATAACCGACAGCCGTCGCGCAGCGCGTGACACCAGATGAACAACACCGAAATCAGACTGTTCGTCGGCGACCCCGTCACGAACACAGCAGAGCTGAACCTCATCAACCGCTTGCGGTCTGATCTGGCTCGGCATGGCATTAGCGGAACTCTCTACGCGAATTTCTTTACGGAGGCGCGCCAGTCGCTTCAGATTGACTTGCTGGTCAGGACCGAATCCCGTACTGCTCATGTGGAGATCAAGGGCTTCAGTGCCGAGCACCCGATCCGGGGGTATCGAAACGGGAATTGGGCACAGGTCTTGCCCGGAGGGAAGGAGCGTACGCTCGGCAAGAACTGCGGGCGGCAAGCACTCTCAGGCACCTACACCATCAGCGACGCGATGCGCAGCCTCGCACAAGCGGGCGTAGTCACTTCAGCTGAAGGCGGCTTTTTCCGCTACATTGATTCGATTGTGGGGATCTGGGAGAGGGTCCCTAGCGGTTCCGACATCGACCCGCCGCCCCATGTGACGGTGACGGGGTACCAGGAGCTTCTTGAACGACTGAGGCAACCTGGGCCCGTCGTGCCGTGGTCGGACGAAGAATGGGATGAATTCGCCCGACACCACAGCCTCTTCCAACTCGAGGAAACCTCCCCTGCTGAAGCGAGACGACGCGACGCCACGGCGATTGTCGACGACTACCGCATTCGCTCTAGGGCCAGCCTCTCCAATGGTCTCAGCCCCTTCATAAGCTTGGAAGTTTCCGGGCCGGATGTATCTTCGTCCGACGCAGACGGCATTGGCCGATGGGTTGCCGACGGGCGTTCGGCAGCGGTTGTAGGCCCGTCGGGAAGCGGAAAGTCGTTTCTGGCAAGGCATTTGGCGGTTCGCCACTGCGATGAAGGA
>JAPPKI010000067.1 GCA_028820035.1 bacterium
TGAGCCATTAGGACTGGATGAGCTCAATTCCCCCCATTTGGGGTATGTCCTTGTCAGACTTGCTCAGCTTGACTGAGACCCAGTCAAACAGCGCCGACTCCAGGCTCTGCATGGCTTCTTCATGCGAATGTCCGTAGCCCAAAGCGCCCTGAATCCCTTGCACCGTGGCTTCCACCCCTTCGTCGTCTTGGATGTCGCGGATCAATGCGCACGAAATCGCTGCAGCAATCCACTGACGAACAAGTTCGTCGTCGGCTGTGTGAGTTGTCGGAACACTTGTAGACAGCGAAGGTGCTCGTGTGGGGAAAGCGTGAACAGGGTCAGGCTTCTTGGTCATATGCGCTTATCCTACTATCGGAAATTTCATGTAACAACATGCATTTGTGGCCAATTGAGCACAGGGCGGAAATGAGGACGGGCAAGCTCATTGGCTCTAGTTATGGCTGGGGTGGGTGGGGTAGTGGGTGAACCAGGAGATGGGGGAGGGTTGGCGGGCGAGGACGGCGGGCCAGAGGTCGCCGGGTTCTTCGGTGAGGGGGTCGGCGGGGTCGGCGTCAACCACGAACCAGGCGCCGGATTCGATTTCGTCCTCGAGCTGGCCGGGCGACCAGCCGGCGTAGCCGGCGAACAGGCGGATGGCGTCTATTGCGCCGACCACTTCGTCGACGTCGGCTTCCAAGTCGAGGGTGCCTACTAAGCCGAGCGCGGGGGTCCACCACCCTTGGTGGGGGTCATGTCGTACTCGGGCCAGGGCCACTACCGACTCGTTGGACACCGGGCCGCCGATGAACATGGTGGGCGGCGGGACCAGATGGGGGGCCCACTGGGGCAGGGCATCGCTGACCAGGAGTCCCGAAGGACGATTCAGCACCACGCCAGCGGAGCCTTCCTCCTGATGGGCCAGCATCAGCACCACGGTGCGCTCGAAGTTTCCGTCGCCGATGAGCGGGGTGGCCACCAGAAGCTTCCCGGTGGTGTCAACCCCATCTGCCATGGCTACAGCGATTCCACCACGTAGTCGATGCAGCCGCACAGTGCGGCGATGTCTGAGGGGGGGATGGCGGGAAACAGGGCTACGCGGAGTTGATTGCGGCCCAGCGCCCGGTACGACTCAACGTCGACCACACCGTTGGTCCTCAGCACAGCGGCAACCTCGTCGGCCGAGACTCCGTCGAAGTCGATCGTGGCCACCACGTGGCTGCGGATAGCGGTGTCGGCCACGAACGGGGTGGTGAAGCTGCGGCTCTCGGCCCAGGTGTAGATGATGTCGGCCGACTGGTCGCAGCGGGTGGCGGCCCACTCCAGCCCACCGTTCTCGTTGATCCACTCCACCTGGTGTACGGCCAGGAAAATGGTGGCCAGCGCCGGGGTGTTGTAGGTCTCGTCCTTGCGGGAGCTGCCCAGGGCGATGCCCAAGTTCAGGGAAGGCGGGATCCAGCGGTCGGAGGCCGCGATCTGCTCGATGCGCTCCACCGCGGCGGGCGAGCAGCAGGCCAGCCACAATCCGCCGTCGGCGGCCAGGCACTTCTGGGGGGCGAAGTAGTACACGTCGGTCTCGGAGGGGTCGAAGCGCAACCCTCCGGCCCCTGAAGTGGCGTCCACCAGCACCAAGCCGTCGGCGGCTGGGCGGCGCAGCTCCATCGACACCCCGGTGGAGGTCTCGTTGTGGGTCAGGGCATAGGCGTCGACATCGGGGTTGGCCACCGCATCGGGATGGGTGCCGGGTTCTGAGCTGATGATCTCGGGCGCCTCCAGGTGGGGCGCGTTGGCCACCCCGGCCGCGAACTTGGCCGAGAAAGCCCCGAAGCTCAGATGTTGGCTACGGGCCTCGATCAGACCGAAGACTGCCGCGTCCCAAAACCCGGTGGTGCCGCCGTTGCCCAACACCACCTCATAGCCGTCGGGCAGCGAGAAGAGCTCGGCCACCCCGGCCCGGAGCCGGTGGACCACGTCTTTCACGGTGGACTTGCGGTGGCTAGTGCCGAGGAAGTCATCGGCCACCGCGGCCAAAGCGGCGGCGGCGTCTGGCCTTACTCGGGACGGCCCGCTGCCGAAGCGGCCGTCCTCGGGCAAAAGGTCAGAGGGGATGGGGATCTTCGCGGTTTGGGCAACGCTGCTCACGACATCCAACGTTACCCAGCATGAGCCCGCTTCCGGCGTTGCTTGAGCCTCCGAGAATTCAGCATCAATTTCCCATTGGCGGTGTGAAAAGCTGCGCTCATGGCTCGCATATCCCAGCGCATCTCCGCGATTGCCCCGTCGGCCACCCTGGCGGTGGACGCCAAGGCCAAGGCACTGAAGGCCCAGGGGGCGCCGGTGATCAGCTTTGGGGCGGGTGAGCCCGATTTTCCCACCCCGGCGGCCATCTTGGACGCGGCCCGAGCCGCGGTGGACGACCCGAAGAACCACCACTACTCCCCGGCCGGAGGCCTGCCCGAGTTGAGGGAGGCCATTGCGGCCAAGACCACGCGCGACTCGGGCTACGAAGTAGAGCCGTCGCAGGTGGTGGTGACCAACGGCGGCAAGCACGCGGTGTACAACGGCTTCGCCGTGCTTTTGGACCCCGGCGACGAGGTGCTGCTGCCCACCCCCTACTGGACCACGTATCCCGAGGCCATCGCCCTAGCGGGCGGGGTGAGCGTGGAGGTGCCCACCACGGCTGACGATGGCTTTATGGTGACCTTGGACCAGCTTGAGGCGGCCCGCACCGAGCGCACCAAGGCGCTGGTGTTTGTCTCACCGTCCAACCCAACCGGGGCGGTGTACCCCCGCAACCGGGTGGAGGAAATTGGCCGGTGGGCCGCCGAAAACGACGTGTGGGTGATCACCGACGAGATCTACGAGCACCTGACCTACGACAACCACGAGTTCAGCTCTATGCCGGTGGTGGTGCCCGAGTTGGCCGACCGATGCCTAGTACTGAACGGGGTAGCCAAGACCTATGCCATGACCGGATGGCGGGTGGGCTGGCTGATCGGTCCTCCCGACGCCGCCTCCGCGGCCGTGAGCCTCCAGTCACACCAGACATCGAATGTGTCCAATGTGGCGCAACGGGCCGCGCTGGCCGCAGTGAGCGGGCCGCTGGATGCGGTAGCGGAGATGCGAGCGGCCTTCGACCGGCGGAGGCGAGCCATGCACAAGATGCTGAACGGAATCGACGGAGTGACCTGTTTGGAGCCCCAGGGGGCGTTCTACGCCTTCCCATCGTTCGAGGGAGTGCTAGGCCGCGCCGGAATCCCTGACACCACCGCCGAGTTAGCGGGCTGGATCCTGGACGAGGCCCAAGTGGCCATCGTGCCCGGCGAGGCCTTCGCCGGACCTGGCTATGCCCGGCTTTCCTTTGCCCTCGGCGATGACGACCTGGGCGAGGGCATCGGTCGCATTACTGATCTGCTGGGTGGGTGACCTGTCGCCGTGACCGGTACGAGTGAGGTAACCGACTAGTGGGCGAACCGAGAACCCTCACCTACGGAAGCTGGCCGTCGCCCATCTCCGCCCAGTCGATGGTGGCTGGCGCCGCCTTGCCGGTCAGTTTGTGGCACCAGGGGGGCCGGATGTGGTGGACCGAGTCCCGACCGGCGGAGTCGGGCCGCAACGCCCTGGTGTGCGACGGTCGCGATCTGTGGGGCTCAGCTTCGGTGAGAACCCGGGTACACAGCTACGGGGGAGGCGCATGGTGGCCCGATGGCACCGACGGGGTTTACGCATGCGACGATGCCGACGGTCGCCTCTGGCATGTGTCGGCTGACGGTGCGGCCCACCCGATAACCCCTGAGCCCGACTTCACCCATGGCTGGCGCTACGCCGACGGCCGAGCTCTCGGCGATATCACGGTGTGTGTCCGGGAAGACCACCACGCGGCCCGGGCGGCTCAACAAGAAGGCTGCGCTCTGGAAGAGGCCAACCAGATCGTGCAAATGAGCGCCGACGGATCGGCCGAGCCGGAGATTGTGGCCACCGGGGCCGACTTTTACGGCTGGCCCCGCCCCAGCCCCGATGGCCAGCGGCTGGCCTGGGTCCAGTGGAACCACCCCAACATGCCCTGGGACCAAACCGAGTTGTGGGTGGACGGCCAGTGCGCGGTGGCGGGCATCGGCTCAGTGGTGGAGCCCCAGTGGGGCCCCGACGGCCGCCTCTACGTGGTGAGCGACCACAATGGCTGGTGGAATCTCTATCGCGTAGAAGGCACTGATCTGGTCGCGGTCTTCGAGCTCGACGCCGAGATTCACCGCCCGGCCTGGGTGTTCGACGACCCCAGCTACGCGGTGTGCGACGACAACACGGTGGTAGTGGCGGCCATGCGAGGATCGCTGGCCGAGTTGTGGGCCATTCCTTCTGATGGCTCCGAGCCTGAGCTGCTCGATCAGCCTTGGACGTCGTACGCCAGTGTTCGCCCTGCCGGACCCCACGCCGTCTGCGCCATTGCCGCCTCGCCCACTCAGGAACCCACAGCAGTGCGTATCGACGTGGCCGACGGGACGCAAAAGGTCATCCGGCCGCCAGCCCGGTCCGCGGTCGAACCGGCCTACCTGTCCACACCAGCGCCGATCGCCTTCCCAACCACCGACAACGCCGAGGCCCACGGGCTCTTCTACCCACCCGCCAACCCGAGCGCTCAAGGCCCGGTCGGCGAGAAGCCTCCGCTGCTGGTGCTGGGCCACGGCGGCCCGACCGGTGCGGCTCGCAGCCAGCTCCAGCTCGGCATCCAGTACTGGACCAGCCGGGGGATCGCGGTGGTAGACGTGAACTACCGGGGCAGCACCGGCTACGGCACTGCCTACCGGGAGGCGCTTCAAGGCCAATGGGGCGTGAGCGACGTGGACGACTGCGTGGCCGCGGCCCGCCACCTTGTGCGCACCGGCGAGGTGGACGGCAACCGCCTCATCATCCGGGGCAGCAGCGCGGGCGGATACACCACTCTGTGTGCGC
>JAPPKI010000164.1 GCA_028820035.1 bacterium
ATCGTGAGGACATGAACCGGCGTTTCGATGAGCAAAAAGTCGATTCTGAAAAGCGCTTTGAAGCCATACTCGATGAGATCAAGGGCCTAGAGCAGAGGCTGGCTGACAGGTTCACCGGTGAAATCAAGGACTTGGAGATCAGGCTGGCCGACAAGTTCACCGCACAGATCAACATGTAACGGTGCCGTTGGTCCTCACACCGCACGTGAGAAAATTGGAAATAATTTTCTCACTGAATCTTCCGGTTCACCCCGACGCCCTGGCCTGATGGGGCCGCCGTTGATGCGCCATGGGTTGGCTAGAGGGTGAGGGTGGGCAGGGGCACTCCTTTAGGCCCATTTGCCTGGGGGACGCATAAGTCGTTGGCTAGGTCGCGGGGGTCATCGCCAAAATCGAGGGATCCCAACGCTAGGCATGCTGCGGCCAGAGCCTCAGGATATTGGGGGTCACCCTCGAACTGTTCCAAGGCTTCCTGGCGGGCAACCGCCTCTTCTTTGCTGTAAGGCAGCGAGCACACATCGGCCACGCCGTCATCGTCGCTGTCGAAGGGGAAGGTGGTATGGCCGCCCAAACTCAGGTTGGCGCAGAACTCAGGCCCTGAGATCGCACCGGAGAAGAACTCGCCCGCCTTGGTTGGATCGACCGCCGGTGGTGCCGAGGCACCGTCAAACGTATCGCGATTCAGCGAGGCCAGCAGCTCCAAGGCGTTTTGGCGGGCCACTGCGGCGCGCCGGGTGGTGTTCAGCGAACAGGTGTCGGCCACCCCGTCCCCGTCGCTGTCAAAGGCGTAGGTGACAGGTCCTCCCAAGCTCATCTCGGTACAGAAATCAGGACCGGTGATTGCACCGGAGTAGAACTCTGAGACCACGGTAACGGTCACAAAGGCCGGCTCGGAGGCTTGGCCCCCCTGATCGGCAACCACCAGCTCGAAGCTGAGGGCCACGCTGTGAAAGCCGGTGAGCACGGGAGCATCGAAGTAGGGGAAGGCGGTGGTGGCCCCCATAAGCCGGCCCCCGGCGGTGGGATGGTAGACGCCGGTGGCAGGGTCGGGGAACCACTGTCCCTCCACGAAACCCTGGGCCTGTTCATTAGCGTCCATGGGAGCCCGGTGCTGGGTCTTGGGGTGGGTGGCGGCAATGCCGGCGTATCGCCACTGGTAGACCAACACTTCGCCGGGATCGGCGTCGGTGCTGCTATCGGCTCTCAAGCGCACAAAGGCTCCGGAGGAAACTTGACGGTCAGGGTCGGGATCGGCCACCGGCACATCGTCGTCATCGGCAATGGTGACGAGGACAATGTCGGTGGCCACTACCCCCCATTGATCGGTGACCGTGAAGGCGATGGGAACCACCAGATCGCCCGCCGCGTTGGTGACGTGCTGGGAGGAGTCCACCTCGGGCACCGCGAACGAAGCCGTTTCGCTGGTGGCACCATCGATCGCCAGCACCGGCTCTCGGTTCGTCGGGATGGGGAATGGGGCAATGGCGATCTCCGCGGTGGCGCTGTCGTTGTCCTGGTCGTAGGTGAGGGGGCCATTGACGCCTTGGCCTGGCTCCATCAGGTGGCCTTCGCCATCGATGGGCAGGGCCCACTCGGCCCAGGAAAAGCGCAATTCCCCACCGTCGGGGTCGAATCCGAAACCTCGAAGAGTTTGGACTCCCGTGGGTACCAGCTCTGAATCGTCGGGCTCGCCTGTTTCATCGGGAACTAGATCTCCACCATCGGCACCGTCGGAAGTGGTGAAATCGCTGGGAGCAACGGCTCCGGGTCGGTGGTTTTCGGCGACCACCAGCCTGTAGCTGGCGTGAGAGATTCGTCCAGTGACGTCGACGGCGGTCGCGGTCACGTTGAATTCTGTGCCGTCGAGTGCGCCATTCGGCGCAATGAACACCGCTGAGGACACGCCCGGCACCGCGTCGGTATCGGTGGGCACGGCGCCATGCCAGAAGATCCTGGGGATGTCGCCGTCTGAATCGGAGGCCCGGGCGATCAATGTGACAACCGTTCCCGGCAGCACCAGATATTGGTTATCTCTTGCCGTAGCCTGCACGCCTTCTTCATCGACGTCGTCGATGTCATCGAGGGCAATCTCGGGGACAGCAGGTTGATCGTGGATCACGATCTTCACTACGGCAGAGCGTGAGTAGGAACCGCTGGTTGCGGTCAGCCGGTAGTACACATAGAACGGCTTCGCCTCGTGGCCATTCCCGCTTTCCAGCAGGCCAACCGAGGGGTGGGCAACCAGCTGCTTGGCGCCAGCGGTGGAATCAGGAAGAGTCGCACTGGTCGCCGTGCCACTGTCTGGGCTGATGTGAATCCGCTCCCAGCTGAAGCCGGAAGCAGGCACCTGCCCGCCCGAGTCGGTTCTGGCCGAGGCCTCCAGCACCAGCCGAGCGCCTTCTTGGATGTCCCACTCATTGTCGGCATTGCCGTTCTCACCGGGTCCATCGATGACGGCCTCGATGGTGTACACCTTCTCAATTTCGTCTTCGACCTTGGCGACTTCGGGATCAGCCAGCTTGGCTGTCACGGCCACCACAATGTCGGGGGCTTGGCCAATGTCGAACCCCACCGTGGTGGTGGCCGATGCTGCCGGCTGGCCGCTGTCAGTGACCGTCAACCGGAACTCAATGGTGCGGCCGTATCGGGCGGCCAGCGCTTCGCTGGGGATGATGAACGTGGCCGTAGGCGATTGATCGCTGCTGTGGGAGACTGCCAACCACTGGTAGGCATCAGTGACCACCTCCCAGCGATAGCTGGCGATGCTTCCCCCAGGGTCGGCATCGAAGCTGTCAGATGCATCCAGGGTGGCGACACCCGGCGTCGTTGCCGTTGGCAGGGTGGTGACTGACACCTTGGCAATGGCCACCGGTTCAAGCTGATTTTGTGCATAGACCGGAACAGCAACTGCTGACCACAAGGCCAGCCCCACTGCGAGTGACAAAGGAACAACGACAGGCGGACGCGCGCTTACGCCGCGGATTGCGGCCGAAAGGAGGGCTCTCACTTCTAACCCCTTCAAAGGGACGTTGCAAGGGGGAAGCGATTTCGAGCGACTCTAGCGGCTGAGCGTCACATTTCAAATGGGAAGTTTGCTAAAGGTGCTCTTTGGATGGAAGTGCATGCCAAGAGGGTGCCGCGGTCAGGGCCGGACGGGCGATGAGGTCAGGTGGAGCGGTTCTGGCTTTCGTTGAGTTTCTTTAGGGCCTCAGCCATTGTCTTGGCGTCGCTAATAATGGCTACACCTTGAGCGCCCCCGCTTATGGCCACCTCGGCCAGCCCGAGCAGCGAGAGGGCAACCTTGCTCAAGGTGACGACGCGAACGACGGCGAGGACCCCGGCGAGAGCCACAATTAGGTCTGTTACCCAGCCTTCCTCGCGGTCAATAATCTTGAAGAAACTGCCCACGTAAGAACAAGCCCACAGGACTGCATTGTCGATGTTGATTTCTTCTCGACTTACGCCCTCTTCTTTCCCATAGACAATCCGACGGGCATAGGCCTCTGCCTGATTTGCGAGGCTTTGATTGGGGCACTTAGCGATTTCTGCCTTCAACTCTTCAAATAGCGCGTTTTGGGCTTAGTCTGCGGCCCGCTTGTATTCCTGGGTGCCGTCGTATCGGCACACCTGTGTGCTGGATGAGCAGTCGCTGCCGTCATAGGCCCCGCCGCCCTCCAAGGGCTCGGCCAGTAGCGCGTCACCCAACACCTCGACGCTCTCGGCCACCTTGGCGTTTCCTTTGACCAGTGCATTGCCGAATACCTTGGCGTGGCCGTAGACCTTGGCGTCGCCCTCCACCACGGCGTTGCCGTACACCTGCGCGTGTCCATAGACCTTGGCGTCGCCCCGCACAACGGCATTGCCACGCACCCGAGACGCTCGCGAGGCGTCGCCAAACACCTCGGCATTGCCGGACACCTCGGCATTGCCGGACACCTTGGCATCCCCATAGACCCGGGCATCGCTCAAAATCCGGGCCCTCCCAAAGACCCGGGCATCACCTTCGACCACGACGCCGTCGCCGTCGACCACAGCATCTTCATACACAGCAGCGTCGTCTGTGACCGTGGCGTCGTCTACCAGAGCATTGCCATACACGCTGGCGGTCCCAGACACCACGGCACTCCCGCGCACAACGGCGTCGCCCGTGACCGTCGTACTGCCCTTCAAACGCGCCGTGCCGGCCAGCACGGCGTTTTCCGCGACAACGGCGCTGCCTCCTTCAACAGCCGCGTCCCCGAAGATCCAC
This sequence comes from bacterium, assembly GCA_028820035.1. Classification (GTDB taxonomy): domain Bacteria; phylum Actinomycetota; class Acidimicrobiia; order Acidimicrobiales; family Bin134; genus Poriferisocius. The sequence goes on from JAPPKI010000164.1 coordinate 4,250, forward strand.
GCGCAGCCATCGTGCCACAGGCTGTCCTCGTCGAACACCACACCGCCCTCGTCGCCCTCCTTGACCACGACCGTGCCGCCGATGTAGTCCGGGTCGGCGGCCTTGAACTCCTCCAGCGCATAAATCCGCCACTGCCGGGCCAGCCCCAAAAACCCGCCCACACGGCGCAGTTCGTACTTGCCCCTCGACGGGCACCACCTCTTCGTCCATGCCTTCAACTCCGCCTCGTCGCCCACACCAACAGCATTCTGTGCAGCAACCCACACCGTGTACTGCGTCTCGGGCAACAGATTCTCAAATCCATAAGACCTCCGTGTCGCCGCAACATCAACAGCCCGACCCTCAACACCAGGCCCATCGATCAACACCACATAACCAGTCACCGGAGACCCCCCATCATCCAACGGCGGCTCCCACCGAACAGTCAACCCATCATCAGTCACCCCCGCAGCCCACAAATCCGCCGGATTGTCCGGAACCGTCGGCAAATCATCCTGCTGTCCTCCCGGCACCTCCAACTGGCCCTCATAGTTGCTGCCCCAGCAAACAATGATGTTGTCGGTTCTGAGTCCGCAAGAATGGGTAAAACCAACGCCCACCGCACTAAACCTCCCATTAGGTGGTTCGGCCTGCCCGTCACAGTTTTG
>JAPPKI010000114.1 GCA_028820035.1 bacterium
CGAGTAGCCAATCGCAGACACCATTGATTCATTGAGCTGACTGGGGTCTCCGCCTACCTTGTTAGCGGCGGAGACCCCGTCGGTTATCGCAACATTGATTCATTGAGCTGTTTGTGCTCTCTGCCGGTTATCGTGCTGCACCTTGGCGCGATTGAAGGGAGCAGCGCGTGAAGTTCAGCTTCGGCCTTCCGCTGATGGCCCATCCACAGAACCCTGAGTTCATGACCGCAGAGGCCATTGCCGAGTTTGCTCGGGCCGCTGAGTCGGCGGGGTTCGACTCCTGCTCGCTTACCGAGCACCCCCTGCCCAACGACCGGTGGCTGGCCAGCGGGGGCCACGATGCCCTCGACCCTTTCGTGGCGCTGGCAGTGGCGGCTGGAGCTACTGCCCGGCTGCGGCTGCTCACCAACCTGACCCCGGTGCCCTATCGAAATCCGGCCATCTTGGCCAAGACGGTGGCCACCCTTGACCGGCTCAGCGGCGGTCGGGTCATTCTTGGCGCGGGGGTGGGCTATCTGCTCTCCGAGTTTGAAGCGGTGGGAGTGGACTTCGACCAGCGCAATGCCCTCTTCGACGAGAGCTTGGAGGTGATGCGGCTGATCTGGTCGGGCGAGACGGTGAACTATCAGGGCCTGAACTTCACCATTGCCGACAGCACCGGTCTGCCCGCCCCGGTGCAGTCGCCGGTGCCGGTGTGGATCGGGGGCAACTCCAAGCTCTCCCGCCGCCGGGTGGCCGAGAAGGCCCAGGGGTGGATGCCCATGCCCAATCCGGCGGCACTGGCCTCCCGCCGTCGCTCGGCCCACTTAGAGACCCTGGACGAGCTGGCCGAGATGATCGCCTATCTCCACGACCACGCCGCATCGGTGGGCCGCACCGAGCCCATCGACATCAAGTACATGGACCTCGAAGTCGGGGCAGTGGGGACGCCGGGATGGAACGCCGAGCAGCACTTGGAGAACATTGCCGCCCAAGCCGCCATCGGGGTGACCGCGATGGCCGCCCTCATCGCCGGCGATACACGCTCACAAATTGTTGAGGCCCTGCATCAATACGGCGAGGAAATCATCGCCTATCGTTAGGCCTATGTTGAGATTTGTCGAAGGCACTTCCTGCGGTCGTTGTGCTGGGCTTGAAAGGGGATTCCCGTGTTGAGATTTGTCGAAGAGATCCTTCTCCTGTTGTTGCGAGACGACGACGGGAAGTTCATCAACGTGCCCCAGTCGTCTATGGACCGGGCTGTGGCTGGGGCGGTGCTGATGGAGCTGGCCATGGAGAACCGGATAGACACCGACTTGGAACACCTGATCCTGGTGGATGACACCCCGTTAGGCGACGACCTGCTGGATCCGACGTTGGCAATGATCGCCGAAGGGCAGGGGGTCGAAGGCCAGGAGAAGGACGCGCGGCACTGGGTGGAGCGGACCTCCCAAAAGGCGCCGGAGATCCGGGAGGCGACGCTGGACCGGTTGGTGGAGCGGGGCGTTCTGGAGCGTGAGGACGACCGCTTCTTGTGGGTGTTCCGGTCGCGCCGCTATCCGACGATCGACGGTGAAGCCGAGCGGGAGGTCAAGCTGCGGATCATGGGCGTGCTGTTCAGCGATGAGATTCCCAGCCCTCGCGACGTGGTGATCATCTGTCTGGCCCACGCCTGCGGGATCTTCAGCGAGCTGCTCTCCAAGCGGGAGCTGGAGCAGGCCAGTGCCCGCATCGAGCAGGTACGCAAGCTAGATCTCATCGGCCAGGCCATGTCCCAGTCGATCCAAGACTTCGAGATATGGCTGGCCAACGCCGCCGTCCAAGGACGCGGCTTCTTCTAAGGCGCCGAGCATGGCCGACTGGACCGTAGAACCGTTCGGGGGAGTGCTCGGGGCCCGGGTGACCGACATCGACCTCCGGGAACCGCTGGCCAACGGTGAGCGGGACGAGATCTACAAGCACCTGCTGAACTATCTGGTGCTGGTGTTCCCCGGTCAATCCATTGACGACTCCCACCAGATGGAGTTGCTGGCCCCCTGGGGCCGGCCCTACATCCATCCCATCGGCCGGGTGGCAGGGGCGGTGGAGGCCAAAGTGGAGCGTATCGTGGACGACGAAGAGCGTCCGCCCTACCAGGACAAGTGGCACACCGATGTCACCTGGGATCCCGATCCGCCCATCCTGGGCACGCTGAGGGCCATCGAGATGCCGGCCCGGGGCGGCGACACCATTTTTGCCAGCATGTACGCCGCCTACGACGGCCTGTCGGAGACCTTGCGGGACCGGTTGGAGGGGGTCAGCGCCTGGCATCACATGGGGCCGGGCCAGTCGTTCAAGTCCAAGGCCGGGGTGGAGTTGTATGACCGCACGAAGGAGCAGTTCCCGGGCACCGAGCGTCCGGTGATTGCCGTCCACCCCGATACCGGCAGCCGCTATCTCAACGTGAACAAGAACTTCACCAGCCATCTGGTGGGCTTCGACCGGGCCGAAAGCGACGCTGTGCTCGACTGCCTCTATGAGCACGCCACTCAGCCCAACTACACGATCCGCTACGAGTGGACCGAGGGCGACGTGATTTTGTGGGACGAGCGCTGCACCCAGCACTTCGCAGTGGCCGACCACTATCCCCAGCGCCGGGAGATGGCCCGCCTCACCGTCTCCGCCCCCGCCTGATCTCCTCTTCGTCGCTTCTGAGCGAACTTGGTGAAGATGGCTAGGCTGCGCCAGTGAATTCCGACGACGTGACGTTTGACGACGAGAAGTTCGATGTAGAGGCGACCGCCGCCGGGGCATGGGCTCCCAGCCGGTATGGATCCGACGACATGCTGGGCACCTACAACGAGGTCACCGAGCAGAAGCGGGCCGACGCCTTGGGGATGCTGGATCTGACCAGGCCGATTCGCACCTATTCGATGGGTGACGGTATTTGGCCGGGCTATCCCGCTTACAGCACCCGGGAGTTCGCCCAGAAGCTGGTTATTGCCGGGTACGACCCCGGCGAGGGCTTTGAGGGCGAGATCGTGAACGGCACTCAAGGGCTGGGACCGTCGAAGTTGGGCTATTCCGAAGAGCGGGTGTCGTACACCTTCAACATGGGCTCCAAGATCAACGGCTTCACCCACGCCGCGGTGGACGGCACCTTCTACAACGGCCACCAGGGCACAGATCTGGCCCGCACCGACGGGGTGACCGCCATGGACGTTCCCTCATGGGGGGCACCCCTGCTCACGCGGGGACTGATGATCGACGTGGCCGCCCAGGTTGCGGCGACCACCGGTGATGTGGAGACCAACCAGGCCGGTTTGCCCCGGCTCACAGACCGACACCGCATCACTGTGGAGCAGATCGAGGGGGCTTGGGAGCGCCAAAGCCTGCCCGATCCCGGGCCGGGCGACGCCCTGTGTCTGCGTACCGGGTGGATCAGCCTTTCTCGGGAAGATCCTGAGCGGTTCTTGGCCGGGTCGCCGGGGCCGTGGATTGCCGAGAATAAGTGGCTGGCCTCCCACCGTCCGGCGTTGGTGTCCACCGATAGCTGGATGTGGGGCTTCTACGACTTTGAGGCCACCGAGGGGTGGATGTCGGTGGGCCACCAGCTCATGCTGGTGAAAGAGGGCATCCGCCTTGGGGAGTCGCTGAGCTGCGAGGAGGTCGCCGCTGCTGGGGTGGACCGGTTCGTGTTCTGCCACTCCCCATTCCGGGCCAAGGGATCCACCTCGTGCTCGTCGCCCCCCATGGCCATAGCCAACCCACCGGAGGAACCATCATGAGCATTCTGGACGGATCACCCCTGGCCGGGAAGGTGGCCTTAGTTACCGGGGCCAGCCGGGGCATCGGCAAGGGCTGTGCCTTGGAGCTGGCTGCTGCCGGGGCTGCGGTGTACATCACTGGACGTACAACAGGTGCTGGCCAGCATCCGCTGCCCGGCACAGTGGGCGCCACCGCGGAGGAGATCGCGGCCGAGGGCGGCACCGCTACCGCAGTGGCCTGCGACCACCGCGACGACGATGCGGTGCGGGCGGTGTTCGACCGGATCGCCGCCGATCACGGCCGCTTGGACGTGCTGGTGAACAACGCCTTTGCCATTCCCGACGAGCTGACCGCCATGCTGCCGTTCTGGGAGGTGCCCATTTCCAACTGGGACGACATGATGGACGTGGGCACCCGCTCGGCCTACGTGGCCTCGGTGCTGGCCGCCCCGGTCATGATCGACCAAGGCGCCGGGCTGATCGCCAACATCAGCTCCTCGGGTGCGGCCGAATACGCCTGGCATGTGGCCTACGGAGTGGGCAAGTGCGCCCTCGACCGCATGACCGCCGACTGTGCCCGCGAGCTCAAGGACACCGGGGTGTCAATGCTGTCGGTGTGGCCGGGGTTCGTGCGCACCGAGCGAATCGACGTGGCCGTCGACTCTGGGGTTGAACTGCCGCCGAGCCTGGACCTGTCGGCGGCCGAGTCGCCCCGGTTCACTGGCCGAGCGGTGACCGCCTTGGCCATCGACGCTGAGCGGTCCCGCTACACCGGTCAGGCAGTCTCAGCCCGAGGGATGGCCGATTCCTACGGGTTTACCGACGTCGACGGCCGCCTCCCCGCCGGCCCCCTCCACGACCGCACCGGCTAGCCGCCGCGATGACCGCCGTGAAGCCGTTCGCTATCGAGGTGCCCGATGAGGTGCTCGATGACCTCCATCGTCGCCTGGACGCCACTCGGTGGTTCGATCCTCTGCCCGGCGCCGGGTGGAACGAGGGGATCGACCTGGACTACCTCCGGGAGCTGTGCCGCTACTGGCGGCACGACTACGACTGGCGGACGGTGGAAGCTGAGCTCAACCGGTTTCCCCAGTACACCACCACTATCGACGATCAGCGGATCCACTTCGTCCACGCCCGGAGCCGCAACCCCGAGGCCATGGCCCTGGT
>JAPPKI010000471.1 GCA_028820035.1 bacterium
GTTCGTGGGCAAGAGTAAAGATCTGCGCGGCCCTTGTGTCTGCTCCATTCACAAACACCAGAGGTGCCAACGAGTCGACAAGCGCAAATCCCCTGAACTCTTCAGGATTCAGCTTGCGATGGGTGTTGCTTCCCACCACACCGCTGACCATGACCAGAACTCCGATTTCCTCGGCTTGATCTCTCAGGTGGGCAAATGCGTCAGCCCAGCTCGGTCCTCGCATGTCGATTTCAAAAGAGAGTGCGGCGGTGATCTCGGCACCTGCTTTCGCAGGTGGAACCGCAGTAGTCATCGAACCGACCTGGGAGACCTGGTTGAGTCCAATGCTGCGGGCATAGTCGCGGTACCAGTCCTGTCGCTGCTGGCATTGGTAGATGGTGTCCAATAGATCAGGACTAGGACGAACAACAGACCGATCCCCGATGGTTCGAAAGTCGGGTATGGGGACGGCCTCTTCTGGCGGCGTCGGCAAGAAGAAGTAGCCGACCGGCGTGCGGGTCGCTCTCGCGAAATTCTCTAGTTGCTTCAAGGTGGGAGCCAGCTCACGAGACTCCCATTTGGGCAACTTGGGAAACTTACTCGCGAGCTTCTCATCATCAAGGCCAGAGCGCTCACAGGCCCATGCCAACAAAGCGGGCTCAACGTCAACCCGAACTGTCACGCCTATCCATCCCCGCTTACGACTCGGAGGGGGCGAGCGCACCATTCCCTTGCCCCGATCTCTAAACCATATCTCCCTACTACCGATTTGCTAGCTCAAATCAGTAGTAGCACCCATGTAGGGTCGCAGTCGCGAATGTTGAGTTGCGTGACATGGCTGGACGAAGGGGGGTAGCGGTGATCACGATTGTTAGTGGGGGGACGCAGGGGTTGGGGGAGGCGGTGGCCCGGAGGCTGGTGGATGACGGGCAGTCAACCGGGCTGGTGTTGGTGGGGCGATCGGTGGAGCGGGGGGAGGCACTGGCCGAGGAGTTCACGGGTTTGGGAACGCAGACGGTTTTCATTCCCGCCGACATCGGCGACCCGGAATCCCCGGAGGCGGTGGTGGAGACCTGTGTCAAAGAATTCGGCGCGGTTCACGGGGTGGTGAACGTGGCTGCCCTCACCACTCGGGCCACGCTGTTCGACGACACACCCGACCATGTCGACCGCCACTTTGCGGTGAACGTCAAGGGGCCGTACTTCCTCATCCAGGCCGCGGCTCGAGTCATGATCGAGACGGGCACCGCCGGTTCCATCGTGAACGTGGGCTCCACCAGCGGCCACGGCGGGCAGCCCCGGCTCACTGCTTATTCGATGTCCAAAGGGGCGCTGGCGGTGATGACCAAGAACCTGGCCTACGCCCTGATGCGCCACAACATCCGAGTCAACCAGGTGAACCCGGGCTGGATGGAGACCGAGTCGGAGCACCACACGCAGATAACCCAGGATGGCGCCCCCGAGAACTGGTTGGAGCTGGCCTCCCCCACTCGCCCGTTGGGGCGCCTCGTGCAACCCTGGGAGGCAGCCAACCTCATCGCCTTCTGCCTATCACCCGAGTCGGGCCTGCTCACCGGCAACGTGATCGACATCGACCAAACCGTGCAGGGCGCCGGCGAACCGCCCCTTCCTGGCAGCGAGGAAACACCGCAGCCTTAGGGTCTCGCGCCGCTAGCTGAGAAGTCCACCCGCGAATAATCGAAAAGATTTCGTTTTTTCGAATAATTTTGGAGTATCCTGCCGACGCTGGCCATTGAGGGAGGACACCAAACATGTCTGGAGCAGTCGGAGTACGCCACTGGTCGCACGTGATCATTCATCCGGTGGACGTGGATGCCTCGCTGGGATTCTACACCAAGCTCCTCGGCTACGAAGTTCTGTCTGACGAAAGGATTTCAGGACCGGGCCTCGACGCCATCGTGGGCCGCGAGGACGTGCAGGGGCGGGTCGTGGTTGGGCTGGTCGGAGGCCAGAAGGTTGAGTTCGTCTACCTGGGCGACCCAGACCTGGGCGGCCCCCAGAACAATGAGCGCGGCTTGCGGGGCTTCACCGTCCGGGTTGCCGATATCAACGAGGCGGCAGACGCCTGTACCGCTCATGGAGTGCCGATTGTCAGCGGGCCGTCGGAGATCAAGGGATTCTGGCAGTTCATGATCATGGACCCCGACGGCGTTGCGATCGAGATTTCCCAGCCCCCGGCCGGAGTAGAGCTCTCCGGGCCGCTGTCATGAGCGAGCAAGCTTCGAGCCCAGTTGCCTTGGTCACCGGCGCCAGCCGGGGTATTGGCCGGGCCAGCGCGTTGGCCCTGGCCGATGTGGGATTCGACGTGGCCATCACAGCCCGAACGGTGCGGGAGGGTGAGGGAACAGTCGCACAGCCGACCACTGATGCCGGCGGCGACGTGGCCGTGTCTGGGAGCCTGGAGACGACCGCAGCCGAAATTGCCGAGCGGGGCCAGCGGGCCCTGCCCATCACCATGGACCTGCTGTCGGCAGATTCGGTGCGGGCCGCGGCTGAAACGGCGCTCGATGCCTGGGGCCAGATCGACGTGTTGGTCAACAACGCCATCTGGAGCGGCCCGGGCCTCCTCGACCCGGTAGGGGTACTCGATCTCGAAGCCCTGGACACCGCCTTCACCGCCAATGTGCTGCGCCAGGTTCTTCTCACCCAGCTCATCCTGCCGTCGATGGTCGAGCAGGGTTCGGGCCTCATCTTGAACCTCACGTCGTCGGCGGGCCAGGTGGACGATCCCCCCTATCAGGTGGTCGAGCTGAAGATGCTCGGCTACGCCCACTGCGCCTCCAAAGGGGCCTTCCACCGCATGGCCCCGCTGCTGCAAGCCGAACATGGGTCCGACGGGATCACCGCCATCAACATCGACCCCGGTTTCACCTGGACCGAGGCCATGGCCGCGCTCGACCTGCACAATTTCGGCGGCGCACCCCCCGAGGCCACCGGAACAGTGGTTGCCTGGCTGGCCGAAGACATTGAACGAACAGTCGAATGGCGGGGCCGTACCCTGAATTCTCTGGAATTGTGTGCCCAACTCGGCTTGGTCGAAGGGTGGCCACCCGCTGATGGATGAATCTCCCCAGGCACCGGACATCCCCCCCACCGTCCACCTTCGAAGCCTGCTGCCGAGCCTGACACCAAAGCTGGCCGTTGTAGCCGAAGAGATTTTGGCCGACCCTGCGGAAGTGGTCCGGATCTCGGTGTCCGACCTCGCACGGCGAACCGGAACCTCGATGTCCACCATCGTGCGCCTTTGCCAAGAACTCGGGCTGCGCGGCTTCCAAGACTTGAAACTCCGCCTAGTCGCCGAGGAAACGGCCACCGGGATCGACGGGCCGGTGGATGTCGACGACCGGGAATCGGTGTTGTCGAAAGTCTTGTCTTCAACGGTGGATGCCATCAGCCACACCCAGCACACGCTGGACAGCGCCAGTTTCAACCAGGTCTCTGAATTGCTGGTGAGCGCCCGCTCGATCATCTTCCTCGGTGCGGGGGCCAGTGCCGCGGTCGCGTTCGACGCCGCCTTTCGATTCCGGACACTGGGGCATCGAGCCGAGTTCCATAGCGACTCGCACATGCAGCTCACCGCGGCCCGCTTCCTTCGCCCGGGAGACGTGGCGCTGGCCATCAGCCACTCCGGGTCCACCCGGGAAACACTGACCGCTCTCGAAGCAGCCTCGAGCGGTGGGGCCCATACCGTGACCATCACCACGTTCGCCCGATCGCCGCTGGCCGAACTCGCCGACCATGTGTTGCTGGCTGGCGGCACCGAGTCGGAGTTCCGAATTGCCGCCGTCTCCAGCCGACTGGCCCACCTGGCCGTAGTGGACGCTTTGTTCGTTGCCGCTGCCCGGTTGCGACCCGAGCGGGCTCGAGCCGCTCAGGAACTGTGGAGTGACATGATCGCCGAGCACCGGCTCAGCCCTCCGTGGGCCACCCGGCGAGAGCCTGCCGACTAGCAGCCCAATCGGCCAGGGCGCTCTGCTAGTTCACGGTTCCAGCAGGAGTTTCCTCAGGGAATCGACCTCGGCTTGGGAGAGCGAAAGCTGTTCCTGGGCGTAGGATTCGATGCCTCCGAAATCGCGTTCGATCACGTCGAGCGCCAGTTCGATGTAGTCGGCTTTCGCCAACCCCAATGCCAAGAGCACGTCGCGTGACTCCTCGGGGTATTCGGCCAGTCGGAGCTGAAACGTGCTGGACTGATCGGTCAGTCGATCGTTGGTCAGCATGTAGTCGTCGACGATCTGATCGCGATCCACCCCGAGGATCGACAGAATGACTGCGGCTGCCACACCAGTCCGGTCTTTGCCCCCCGCGCAGTGGAACAGGACTGGGGAGCGGTCAATGATGGAGCGGATCAGCACGGCAAATGCCGGGCTGCCTATATCTGCGATGTGCCGGTAGGAATCGAGGAGTATCTGGTGAGCGTCCTCCCGGGTCAACTGCCCGGCGATCAGCGACTCCATCACCTCGCCTGCGGTTCGATCCCCTCGGGCGAATGGAGCCGACACAGCGGTGGCTCCGGGGGGAAGCCTCGATGGCCGGGCTTCGACCTCCTCGGAGCTGCGAAAATCGACGACGGTGCGAACTGATCGCTTTTCGAGTTCAGCCAGATCTAAGTCGCTGAGTTCGGCTAGATCATCGGATCGATAGACAACGCCGAATTTCACCTGTTGGCCGTTGGAGTTGGTCACACCGCCGAGGTCTCTCACGTTGAGGGCACCGTCGAACTGAAGAATCCGGCGAAGGTGCCTCGGCGTGAGGCTGGCCGCGGCATCGGGGGTGTCGGGTGCAGTTGGCATGGTTCTCCCAAAAACTAGAGATCAGATCGGGCGATGACCCGATCATCTGTTCCCAAATAGCTGGCGATGACGAGCGGATCGGCCCGCACCTGGT
>JAPPKI010000388.1 GCA_028820035.1 bacterium
GCCGCCACCGAGGTGGAGCTCAAGGAGAAGAAGCACCGGATCGAGGATGCGCTGTCAGCCACTCGGGCCGCCATCGAGGAGGGCGTAGTCGCCGGGGGCGGCACTGCCCTGCTGCGGGCCCGGCCGTCAGTGAACAAGGTGGTCGACAACCTGAGCGGCGACGAATCCACCGGCGCCAAGATCGTGCTCGAAGCACTGTCGGTGCCGTGCTCGCTCATCGCTTCCAACGCAGGCTTCGAAGGCTCCATCGTGGTGCGCGACATCGAGGACACCACCGGCACCATCGGGTTCAACGCCGCCACCGGGACCACCGAGGATTTGGTGGCCGCTGGCGTTATCGACCCGGCCAAGGTGACCCGGGCCGGTTTGCAGAATGCGGCCTCCATCGCCGCCATGCTGCTCACCACCGAGGCCTTGGTGGCCGACAAGCCCGAGCCCCCTGCCCCTCCGATGCCCCCTGGTGGCGACCCCATGGGCGGCATGGGTGGAATGGGCGGCATGGGCGGCATGATGTAGCCGACGGCTTCCGCCGATCATCCAAAGAACACTTCTGGGGGCCACCATCGCGACTGAGCGGGGTGGCCCCCAGTTCATTCCCCGCCCGCAGCAATGGCGCCCGGGCGGACCCCCGCCATGGGCCGGCCTCCACCCGTCGGAACGGCGAGTGGACTTGGGTCAGTTGCGTACCGCGCTGCACGGTCGCCGGCAGGCCACCTGGGGGGATACCTCTCCGACCGGACAGGAGCGGCGCTCTGCGGTGCTGGCCCTGCTCTACCCCAACGGCGAAGACGTCGGCGTTGTGCTTATCCGCCGAGCCCAGCATCTCCGTTCCCACGGCTGGGAGGTGGCCTTCCCTGGTGGAGGCCAAGAAGACGGTGATGACACCCTGCTGGACACCGCCAAACGCGAGACCCGCGAAGAGATCGGGCTGGAAGCCGACGGCATCGAGGTCATCGGCCAGATCGACCGCTACGTCACCATCGGCAGCCGCTCGATGGTCCACCCTTTCATCGGCATCCTGCCCGGCCCTCCCGATGGGCTGGTCCCCGATCCCACCGAGGTGGAGCGCATCTTGATGGTCTCCACTGCCGAGCTGCTTTCGGACGAGACCTGGCGGGAGGAGATCTGGCCCATCAACGGCACCGACCGGGCCCTCACCTTCTTTGAGCTCCACGGCGACACCGTCTGGGGCGCCACCGCCGCCATGCTCCGCCAACTCCTCGCCATCGCCACTGCCCGCTGAGAACTCCCGACCCCGCCGGTCTCCACCGCAAGCGGCCGCCAACCTTTCGGCAACAATGGCGACAATGGCTGAGCGACCGAACCACATGAGCCCCGAGGAGTTCCGGCAGTGGGGGTACCAGGCGGTGGAATGGGTGGCCGACTACATGGCGCGGCTCGGAGAGTTCCCGGTCAAAGCCCCGGTGGCACCGGGTGAGGTCCGGGCCATGCTTCCCGCTGAGGCCCCGGAGCACGGCGAGGACTTTGCCGATGTGCTGGCCGATATGGATCGGGTGATCCTGCCGGGCATCACCCACTGGCAGGCACCGGGGTTCTTCGCCTACTTCCCGGCTAACGCCAGCGGGCCCTCCGCGCTGGCCGACCTCGTGTCTTCGGGTCTCGGCGCCCAGGGGATGCTGTGGGACTCCGGCCCCGCGGTAACCGAACTGGAGCAGCACGTGCTCGACTGGTTGGCCGTTGAGATGGACCTGCCGGAGAAGTTCCGGGGCAACGGCGTCATCCAGGACAGCGCATCCAGCAGCACGCTGTGCGCCATCCTCGCCGCCCGGCACCGGGCCGGCGGCATCGACGCCCTTCCCAAACTGGTGGCCTACACCTCCGAGCAGGCTCACTCGTCCATTACCAAGGGGCTGCGAGTGGCCGGCATCCCCGCCGACCGGTTGCGCTTCGTTGCCACTACCCCAAACTTCGCCATGCGAGCCGACCACCTGGCCTACGAGATCGTTAACGACCAGAAGAACGGCCTGATCCCGTTCTTTGTGGCTGCCACCGTGGGCACTACCTCCACCACCGCCATCGACCTGGTGACCGAAGTGGGCTGGGTGGCCAACAACTTCAACGCCTGGCTGCACGTGGACGCCGCCTTCGCCGGTGCCGCCGCCCTGTGCCCGGAGATGCGATTTCTCAACGCCGGCTTGGCGACTGCCGACAGCTACGTGTTCAACCCCCACAAGTGGCTGCTCACCAACTTCGACTGCTCGGCGTTCTACGTCGCCGACCGGGCCAGCCTCAACGAGGCCCTGTCCATAACCCCCGAGTACCTGCGCAACCCGGCCAGCGAATCGGGAGCAGTGGTGGACTACCGCGACTGGCAGGTGCCGCTGGGGCGGCGGTTCCGAGCCCTCAAGCTGTGGTTTGTGCTCCGCCACTACGGGCTGGATGGCCTGCGGGCCCACATCCGCCGCCACATCGCCTGGGCCGCCGAGCTCACCAAGTGGGTGGAGGCCGATGCCCGATTCGAGCTGGCTGCCCCCACCGTGGTCAGCCTGGTTTGCTTCCGCCACACCAACGGCAACAAGGCCACCAGTCGGGTTCTGGACGCGGTCAACCAATCCGGCCGGGCCTATCTCACCTCAACCACTCTCGACGGCCAGCTCACCCTCCGAGTGGCCATCGGCAGTCCCCAAACCGAGCACCATCACGTGCAAGAGCTCTGGAATCTCATCCAATCGGCTGCCTGATTTCACCTACTTCCCGGTGAGGGAGTAAATCCCCCTATAGCAAGGCTGAAGGCCTTAGAATTCCTGGTTTCCAAGCAAAAGGGGCGTCGTGATGGCCGAGGTTGACATCGGGCTGGGCAAGACCGCACGGCGGGCGTACGGGTTCGACGACATCGCCATCGTGCCCACCCGCCGCACCCGCGACCCCGAGGACGTGAGCATCGCCTGGGAGATCGATGCCTACCGCTTCGACCTTCCCCTCATGGCCTCAGCCATGGACGGCGTGGTCAGCCCCGAGACCGCCATCGCCATCGGCCAGCTCGGCGGGGTGGGGGTGCTGAACCTGGAGGGGCTCTGGACCCGCTATGAGGATCCCGAGCCGGTCCTCGACGAGATAGCGGCCCAGTCCCCGGAAAAGGCCACGTTGCGGATGCAGGAGCTGTATGCCGAGCCGATCAAACCCGAACTGGTCGGCGAGCGCATCCGTCAGATCAAAGACGCCGAGGTGATCTCCTGCGCGTCGGTCACCCCCCAGCGCACCGAGCAACTGGCCCCCCACATGCTGGCCGCCGAACTCGACCTCATGGTCATCCAGGGCACGGTGGTCACCGCCGAGCACAAGTCCAAGAACCATGAGCCGTTGAACCTCAAGCAGTTTGTGCGCCGCTTGGAGATTCCGGTGATCGTAGGCGGCTGCGCCAGCTATGACGCTGCACTTCACCTCATGCGCACCGGCGCCGCCGGCATCCTGGTAGGGGTGGGACCGGGCCAAGCCTGCACTACCCGGGGGGTGCTGGGCATTGGAGTTCCCCAGGCCACCGCCATCGCCGACGCCCGAGCGGCCCGGATGCGCCATCTCGATGAAACCGGTGTGTATGTCCACATCATCGCCGACGGAGGCATGGCCACGGGCGGCGACATCGCCAAGGCCATCGTGTGCGGGGCCGACGCGGTGATGATCGGCTCCCCGCTGGCCGCTGCCCACGAGGCCCCCGGCCGGGGCCACCACTGGGGCATGGCCACCTTCCATCCCACCCTGCCCCGAGGCGCCCGGGTGCAGACCACCCCCCGGGGCACGCTGGAGGAGATCCTGGTTGGCCCGGCCCGGGAGAACGACGGTCGCCTCAACCTCTTTGGCGGTCTGCGCACCTCCATGGCCACCTGCGGCTATGAGTCTCTCAAGGAGTTCCAGAAGGCCGACATCATGATCGCCCCCTCGCTGCAAACCGAGGGCAAGTCCCTCCAGCGTTCCCAGGGCATCGGAATGGGCCGTTGAGCGGCACCGCCGACGGATTATCGGCGGCCATCGGCACCGATTCCGCCAGCCGAGACCACCCGGTCTTGGTGGTGGATTTCGGCGCCCAGTATGCGCAGCTCATCGCCCGACGGGTGCGCGAGGCCCACATCTACAGCGAGATCGTCCCGCATTCCATCAGCGCCCAAGAGATCAGTGCCCGCCAGCCCGGTGCGGTGATCTTCTCCGGCGGGCCCAAATCGGTCCACGTCGAGGGGTCGCCCCGCATCGACCCCGACATCTACCGCCTGGGCATCCCCATTCTGGGCATCTGCTACGGCGCCCAGCTCATCGCCGCCCAACTCGGCGGTGAGGTGTCCCGCACCGGCATCGGCGAGTACGGCCGCACCGCCATGAGCGTGAACGACCCCGGCACGCTGTTCGATCCCGAAGAGGACACCGAGCGCCCGGTGTGGATGAGCCATTTCGACTCCATCGCAACTCCGCCCGAGGGCTTTGTGGTCACCGCCTCCACGCCCCAGGCTCCGGTGGCCGCCTTGGAGAACCCCGAGCAGCGCATATTCGGGGTCCAGTTCCACCCCGAGGTGGCCCACACGCCAGGAGGGCAGGCGGTGCTGGAGCGGTTCTTGTACCGGGGTGCCGGCCTGGCCCCGTCGTGGACCACCGAGTCGTTCATCGACGAGGCGGTGGCCGCCATCCGCACCCAGATCGGTGACGGCCGAGCAGTGTGCGGCCTATCGGGCGGGGTCGACTCGGCGGTGGCCGCCGCCCTAGTCCACAGGGCGGTGGGTCATCAGCTCACCTGCGTGTTCGTAGACACCGGCCTGATGCGCCAAGACGAAGGCCAGCAGGTGATCGACGCCTTCCGCCGTTCCCAGGGCATCGAGCTGATCGCGGTGGACGCCGCCGACCGGTTCTTCGACGCCCTGGTCGGGG
>JAPPKI010000171.1 GCA_028820035.1 bacterium
TGCTGGTACTGCATTCGTGAGGCCGAGTTGATTTGCGGCTACCAGCCCGTCAGGCATGGTCTGGATGCCGTCTCGTCTCTCCAGCGCTGAGACGACGGCATCCACATTGGCCGGTGCAGGTCGGTTCAGTACGTCGCTGAATCGCGGCATGTCGTACAGGCCGTGCCCGATTCGACGTAGCTTCCCTGCCTTGACGAGGCGCGACAGCGCCTGGGCGACAGCCTCACGGCTTCCGAGGTCCAAGAAGTCTGTTGGCGAACACGCCCACTTTCCGCGACCGTGCGCGGACACTCTCTTCATGATCTTGTCTGCAGTAGTAGTCATGCGGGATCCTCATTCTGTCTCTGCAGTTCGCGAATTTTGTCAGAAATATAGCAAATATTTCTGACAAATTCAATGGCAAGCAACTGAGACAAACGATGACTGGTGTGCCATTGCTCCCACTGTATCCAGATGGGCAAATCCCCTGGTTATCCCGCATCATCCACGCTCAGAGCGACTCAAATTGTCACATCGCTTCGGTACGCTGGGATGCATGAATGTGAACCTGACTCGAGAAACGGTGCCGGAGAAGGCCGACAAATTCGACTGCACCTGCCCACGTGAGGGGCCGCTCGCCCTAGAAGAGCGCTTCCACAGTATTGACTGCCCCGCGTGGCGAGCAGACTGGACGCGGGGAAAGCGGCTCCGGTACTGGCTCGGGGGAAAGATGCAATTCGGCGGGGTCACCCCCTACGAAGGTGACGATTCTCAGCGTGCGTTGACCTCGGCCGAACACTTTGCCGAGGCGACCCGATTCCCTGAGCTCCTGGAGCGGGAAGAGCCGAAGCCTTGGTATGTGCGCCTTCAAGGACGGGTCAGGGACGAGGCCTATAGCCACGCGTTCGGCCGCGCGCCTACCTGGAAGCACCTCGGCGAACGGCTTGTCACCCTCGTAGTCGAATTCGCGGTCAGAGCCCGCAGGTGGCTGATCTGGGCTGCCCCGTTCATAGCTATGGCCTACATCGTCTTCGACATCGTGCGGGGCAGTTAGCAGCCGCAACCCCTAGCACGTACTCCTGGGGTCCTGGCTTGCGCTCACCCTTAGCTAGCCCATCACCGAATGCGAAAGTCGGTCACCTACCTCCGTCGGCAAAGCCACTGGGGTCGTCTGAGCTCCCTATACGTTTGGCTGCGTCCAAGCGGAACTGACCTGACAAAGCTCCAACCTCTCAAGGGTCGGAACCTGCGCAATACCCCTGAGAGGTTCAATCCGCTGCGGTTAACAGCCTCAGTTCGCCCAAGTTCGCAAGCGCTCCCATCGACGCGAGGAGTCCGCCCACCTCAGGCACTCAACCCGAGAGACCAGCAACCGCCACGTCGACACCGCTGCAGAGGCTCCAAAGCCCACTGCTTGCTACGGAACCAGCGTCGAAATTGGCAGTTGTGGGTACGACGGTCTCATCGATCATCGTGGGGGTGATGCCGCGGCTTCGTCGGCCAGGGCGATGAGCCGTGCTCGGATGGCGGTGCTATCAGCGGCCAGGTCCACCGTGGCGAATCGCATTCTGTGCCCTTGGATGACTGCGGACCCGTCGATGTCCTCACCGACGGAAGGATGTAGCAGCAGTCCTGACGAATTCAGGGATCCAGGATCGCTGTCGTCCTCCTGGGACCTCAAGTAGGCGTACATCTGGAAGATATAGCTGCTCTTCAGGCCTTGCGCTCTAAATCGGCCTGGCTTCAAGATGCTGGTGAACTTGGTGTCGACAACTGTGCGGTGCCTGTGGTCATGCTCATCGGCTGGGGGGCTCTCCAGGACGATGTCAGTCTGCATCCGGGGCATGATCGCGTCGATTCCCGAAGTCTGCGTCTCGATTGGCCAGCGGATCCACTTACCGGGCTCGACTGACCAGCCGCGGGGAACGAGCACAGTGCTGTAGAAGCCTCCCACGGCTGCCTCGAACAGACTTCTTGCCCATGCTTCGTCCCTTCCTGGTGCGGGCAGGTGGGCGCGACCGGGATCCTCGGTGGGCAGATTCAGCCTGAAGGCCAATTCCGCGGCTGCGAGCATCTGGCGGTCTTCGGCGTTGGCCCTACCGGGGGTCAAGGTGTCTCGGAGGCTCTTTGAACGGATGCCTGCGGAAGTCTTGTCACCCACGCCGGCTCGGTCGAGAGCCGCAGCGAGGCTCCGGCACCGCCTGCCCAGAGGCTCCTCTCTCACAGAACCGCGCAGCTTGTTGAGGGCTGCCTTCACAAGACGATTCCGTGGTGTGTCTGTGGTCAGCTCATCAAAGGAGCAGGCAATCCTGCCCTGTCGTAACAGGCTGCGGCGTTCAGTGCGGAGGGCGTCGATGCGTCCTCGCACACGAGTCAGGTCAGCCCGGGTGCGTTGGAGCTCGAGAGTCAGGTTGCGCCGGATCCGACGTTCGACGGCCCGTGTCAGGATCTCCGCGACAAGGTCGGGGATGTTGTCGGGGTTCTCCTCAGCGCGATACCTCATCCTGCTGGGGAGATCCCGATAGAGCTGCGATGCATACAGCATCAACAGCCAGATGTTCCTGACTGGTATCTCGCCGATTGTCCCCGAAGCCGTTGGCGTCAACTGCCGAGCCCCTTGAGCAGATCCTCCTTGGCGGAACGAGCCCTGTCTGCGGCGTCGAACCAGTATTCGTCCAAGAGCGGTCCGATCTCAGTCTCCACCACCTGCGTGAACCATTGGACGGGGTTCGCAATGACAGTCTTGTTGCTTGGCGTCACGACGCTGTGGCCGACCCGGAACTGCGGGCCGAGCAGGGCGTCATCAGAAATCGTCTGGTTCAACGCCGTCATCCGTCGCTCAACATCAGCAAGGAACTCGTCGTCCAGCTTGCATTCATCGCTGACCCAACTACGCCAAAGTTCTCCGAATACCGGTTCCAAGTCTACGAATGCGAACCGGCGTCGCAGTGCAAGATCCACCAGCGCGAGCGACCGGTCAGCGACGTTCATGGTGCCGATGACATAGAGATTGTCCGGAATGTGCACCCGCTCGTCGCCGTGTCGGGGATAGCTCAGCGCCAACGCCTCGTCGGGAGTGCGCTTGTCGGCCTCAAGCAGAGTGAGCATCTCCCCGAAGATCTGAGCTGGATTGCCTCGGTTGATCTCTTCGATGACCACCACAAAGTCCCGTGCTGGCTCGTTCTTCGCGTCTTCGACAGCGGTCAGAAACGGTCCATCCACCAGATCGAGAGGGCGCTCCTTGTCACCGCTGGGCCGCCAGCCCCTCACGAAGTCCTCGTAGGACAGGTTGGGGTGGAACTGCAACGGGCGCACCCGGCTTGGCGACCGGCTGCCAATGAGGGCGAACGCGAGCTTCTTGGCTAGCCAGATCTTGCCGGTGCCAGGCGGCCCTTGAAGTATCAAGTTCTTCTTGACTCGCCATCGCTCCAGGATCGCCTCCAGCCTGCCCCGCTCTAGGAAGCATCCCTCCTCGACAATGTTCTCCACCGAATACGGCGACTCGAATACCGGAGACGTAGCACCTTCGCCGTCCTCAGGCGCGGTGTCCCCCTCGTTCTCATCTGCTGCGTCCCATGCCATTGCAGACAGTTCAGGGAATGAGTGAACTGGCATACTCTCGTCGTTGAACATCAGCAGCAACTCGTCGCACAGAGTCAAGTACGTTTCTGCGTCCGGATTGCCCTTGGGAACGTCTAGGCCCAACCGCCCCTTGATGAAGGTGCGGGCATGTCGGTCCAAAGACACGAAAGACTGTGGGCGGATCCAAAAGAGGCCGAACGTGAGTTGCCGGCTCACCTGCCTGCGGTTCACCGCGTCGTTGAAGGAGTCAATGAATGATGCGCGGTTGGTTTCATCGCTGTCGTCGGCGTATTGCATGGCATCGGCGAACACTTGCCAAAGCGCATCAATGTGGTCGTCATCGCGGTCCTTTTCGTATGGGAAGAACCAGCTATTCATGTTGTTCAGAACCGGTATTCCAGCGAGAGATCTGGGGATCTGTCCTTCCAGTTCTCCCATCCCCAAGATCCCAGCCAATTCGCGGGCGAGCTTGATGCGGTTGTCCCGTGTCAGTCCTCGATTGAAGATTCCCATTGTTGTGAAGGGGCAGATGTCCCGCAGCAGTCCGGATGTGCCGTCAGCGAACTTGTCGGTCAGGTATCTGACCCGTTCGCCCGGCAGCCTAGAGATCGCGGCGAGCAGAGCCTGCCGATCATGGCGGAAGGCGAGCAGCCTGTCCGCGAATCCTGAGTAGAACGATGTCCAGTGGAAGCGGTTGGAAGTGTCTGAATCTGGAGCCATGGGTGAACCTCCTGAATTCGCGTGGGCTAAATGTTCAGCCTGTCGACCCGCTGCTGGTGCTCAGCCCGCCTAGCGTCAGCGGGTCTCCACTCTTCCTCACTCATCTCCTTTGGCCATTTCTTCAAATCGGCATAGCCCATCGTGGACAAGTCCAAACCGTCGATCCTGGCCTTCACCTTCTCGCCAGATGTCATTATCCGGTGCAGCCAGGCTGCCTTTCGCTCGCTCACTACCACCACTCCCTTCACATCCTGCCGGATCCTAACGGGCATCCACCTGCCCCCCCAACAAGGGCGAAACTGCCTGTGTGCCATCCCCGGCAGCTGTGTCTGCTGTATTGCCCCGGCTGTTTTGAATTGTGTGAGGACCCATTTGCGGGCCGCATGAAGCGACCGCAACAGCACCTTTCGGCCGTTGGAGCTGCCCAGCGTGACGGCCCAACAAGGTTCCCCACAAGGCAGCCGCCCGCATAGCAGCTCACGCCCTCGCTCGCGCGAGGGGTTCTCCCAGAGCAACCGCCCCAGGTCGGCGCGCTCCTCGATCGTTAGAGCCGGCTTGGCGCCCCGGCCGACGC
>JAPPKI010000083.1 GCA_028820035.1 bacterium
GGTGCGTTCTGACCAGCAGCGGCTGTGGGACGTCCACGGGATCGACGTGGACTTTGTGGGGGGCAAGCACCATTTGGACGAGGTGCGGAACCAGTTTGAGGCCAGCCGCTACATCCACATCGGTGATACCGATGTCGACCGGTACTACGCCGAGGCGGCCGGATTCGAGTTCCTGCACGTGGAGGAACTCGACGGCGTTTCTGGCGCGCTGGCCGGCGCGGACTTCTTCGACTGGCTGGGCTAGGCCCGCAGTTTGCGTAGCTCTGTTAGAGACTCTTGTAGCGCCTGAGCAGCGGCTTCCACGTCCTCGTCGTTTGTCGACCAACCCACCGACAGGCGCAGCGAGTGGTGGGCGTCGACTCCCATGGCCTCGAGCACCGGCGACGGCTCCAGCGACTCAGACGCGCACGAGCTGCCCGAGTGGGCGGCCACGCCGGCCCGGTCCAGGGCAATGAGCACCGCTTGGGGCTCCACATCGCTGATTCCCAGACACACCAGATGGGGCAAGCGCTGGGTGGGGTGGCCGTACTCCACGACGCCCTCGATGCCCTGAGCCAGGTCTCGCAGCTTGTCGGTTTGGGTTTGGGCCCGGCTGGCCTCCTGCTCCAAGCCGCTGTCCTCCAGTGCCGCGCACGCCGCTCCAAATCCGGCGATGGCCGCGCCGTTTTCCAGGCCGGCCCGTCGAGCCCGCTCCTGATCACCACCTTCCAACAGCGGCACCAGGCGCAGGCCGCGGCGTACCAACAGGGCTCCAATGCCCGGCGGCCCGCCGAACTTGTGGGCGCTGATCGATATCAAATCGGCGCCGGTCTCGGCAAAATCGAAGTGGACCCGCCCTGCGGCGGCGGCGGCGTCGATGTGAATCAGCACACCTGGGGAACGCTCACGGCAGGCGGCCACCACCTCGGCTACCGGCTGCACCGTGCCCACTTCGTGGTTGGCCCACTGACAGTGCACCGCGGCGGTGTCGGGCTCAACGGCCGCGGCCATCTCGTCGGGATCCACTCGACCGGTGCCGTCCACCCCGACCACGGTGATCCGGTGGTTCTGGCCTTCAAGCCGCTGGGCCGACAATCGCACCGCGGAGTGCTCAACCGCGCTCAACACCTGGTGGGCGCCCCGGTGTGACGCCCCCTGCACCGCGGCGGCGATCGACTCGGTGGCTCCGCTGGTGAACACACCTCGCGAGAGCGGGCACCGAAGCAGTCGGCAACCTGCTGGCGGGCCTGTTCGATTTCATAGCGGGCGGTGAGCGCCTCGGCGTGCATTCGGGAGGGGTCGCCGTGGCCGGCGGTCCACCACTGGTTCATGGCCGCCAGCGCCTCCGGCCGGATGGGCGAGGTGGAGGCGTGGTCGAGGTAGTGGCGACTAGTCACGGCAATGGAATTGGGTATCGCACCGGACCAGTCACGGCACAGGGATTTCTGAGTCGATGCCGTAATCTACCGGCATGGCTCCCGCAGGCGACACCCCCGCAGCGCCGCCCCGGACCATCCCCTTCACTGACCCAACATCCACGACACGGGTGATGCTGATCGCCTCGGGCAAGGGAGGGGTTGGAAAGTCGTCGATCACCGTGAACCTGGGGGTGGCATTGGCCGCAGCGGGACATCGCACTGCGGTGGTGGACGCCGACGTGTGGGGTTTCTCAGTCCCCCGGATGCTGGGCATCGACCAAGAGCCGCAAATGGTCGGCGAGATGATCGTGCCTCCTGAGGCCCACGGCGTGCGATGCATCTCCATGGGATTCTTTGCCGAAGAAAACCAAGCGGTGATCTGGCGGGGTCCCATGCTCCACAAAGCTCTGGAACAGTTTCTCACCGACGTGGCTTGGAACGATCCCGATTTCCTGCTGGTGGACCTGCCGCCGGGCACGGGGGACATTTCCATCTCATTGGCCCAATTCCTGCCCCGATCTGAGGTCTACGTGGTGACCACTCCTCAACCAGCCGCTCAGCGGGTGGCTCAGCGGGCTGCGTATATGGCTGAGAAGGTCAATCTCACCGTGCGCGGGGTGATCGAGAACATGAGCTGGTTCACTGGCGACGACGGAAAGCGGTACGAGTTGTTCGGAGCCGGGGGAGGTCAAGAACTGGCCGACCAACTTGAAGTGCCTTTGATCGGTCAGGTACCGCTGTTGCCCGCGTTGCGGGAGGGAGCTGACGAAGGCCGGCCCATCGCGGCAGAGGCTCCAGATTCCGAAGCCGGTCGGGCATTTTCGGCCATGGCCGCTCATTTGGTGGACAACCCTCCGCCCCGGCGCATCTACAGCCCGGAGCTGAAGATCAACTAGTTCGAGTGCAAGGAGTGAACCAATGAACGTCCGAATCGGAGTGATCCGGAGCCAGAAGGAGATAGAAGTGGAGATGGATCCCGACTCCGATTTGGAGTCGGTGAAGAAGGCCATCACCACGGGTCTGGCATCGGGCGAGATGTTGTGGCTCACCGACAGTCGGGGCCGCGAGGTGGGGGTGCCGGCCGCCAGCGTGGCGTACGTGGAGCTCGATCCCTCATCGGCCAGCCGGTCCATCGGCTTCGGGGGCTGATTCGCCCCGGGCCGTAGACTCAGGCAATGGCGAGCCTGGAGGAATTGACCCCCGGTCTGGCCAAGTCGCGCCTGAACCATCTCCAGCGGCTCATGCGCACCTGGGCGCCGCTGGCTGACATCTCCTTCGCCGATCTGCTGCTGTACGTGCCCGCCGGCTCCACAACCGCTGGCCCAACCGTCCACGCCATCGCGGGACCCACAGACAGCAGCCCGGCGGGCTATGCCATCGCGGGGCAGATTCGGCCCACCACGGCCCGGTCGATCCATCGCAACAATCTGGTGGGGGCGGAATTCACCCCCGAGCAGCGTCCGCTGGTGGATGTGGCCTATCGGGAGGGGCGGATCACCGACGGGGGGCGCATCGGCCACGCCGACCAGCCCCGCGTCCGCACGCTGACCGTGCCGGTGAACTGCCACGGCGAGGTGGTGGCGGTGATGGCCCGGGAGTTCGATCCCGACACCCAGCGCGATCCCGGTGAGCTGGAGATGAGCTACTTCAAAGTGTTCCGGCGGCTAGCGGCCATGATCGCCGAGGGGGAGTACCCGTTCCCGGTGGACGACATCGAGACCGAGGAATCACCCCGGGTGGGCGACGGGCTGATGCTGCTCGACGCCTCAGGCCGGGTTCAGCTCATCTCGCCAAACGCTGCCTCGGCGCTGCATCGCATCGGCCTCCACAGCGACGTGGAAGGCCGCCGGCTGGTGGAGATCGGCCTGGAGCAGCGGGCCATCCGGGCCGCGTTTGCCTCCCGCCTGCCTCAGACGGAGGAGATCCAGCACGGAGATCGGGGCACGGTAGTGCTGCGCTGTCTGCCGCTCATCGGCAATGGAGAGCTAACCGGTGCGTTGGTGCTGATGCGGGACATCTCCGAGTTGCGCCGCCGAGATCGCCTGCTGATGTCCAAAGACGCCACCATTGCCGAGATCCACCACCGGGTGAAGAACAACCTGCAAACGGTGTCCTCGCTACTGCGCCTCCAAGGGCGCAGGGCCATTGCCACCGAGGCTCGGGATGCCATCGAGGAGTCGGTGAGGCGCATCCGGGCCATCGCCATCGTCCACGAGATCTTGTCGCGCGACGCCAGCAGCGACGTGCCGTTCGTGGAGATCGTGCGGTCGCTGGTGCGGATGGTGGAAGAGGGCCTGACCGGTCCCGACCGCCCGGTGGAGTTCAAGGTGACCGGCGATGCCGGAGAGCTGGCTGCCGACGTGGCCACCCCACTGGCGGTGGTGCTGAACGAGTGCCTGCAAAACGTGATGGACCACGCCTACCCCGAGCCGCCCGGCGGACAGGTTCGGATCGAGCTGGACAACGACGGCTATCGGGTGCAGGTGCGGGTGACCGACGACGGGGTTGGACTGCCCCCGGGTTTTGATGTGGACAGCGCTGATGGTCTGGGAATCGCCATCGTCAGGAATCTGGTGAGCGCCGATCTGCGGGGCAGCATCACCATGAGCAAAGGCGACGGGGACCCATCCCGCCCGGGGACGGTGGTGGAGGTGGCGATACCCCTGCTGGGATCGGCACCTCCACCGACTGTTAGGCCAAGATGATGGACTTCTCGCGCTGTTCGGCCACCCAGCGGCGGCGCAAGTGGCGGCGCTCCTCTTCAGAGGTGCCGCCCCAAACACCGGAGTCCTGGTTGGTGGCCAGGGCGAACTCCAAGCAGTCGGCCTGTGAGGCGCATGCTTCGCACACAACCTTGGCCGACTCGATCTGCTCAAGGGCCAATCCCGTGCTCCCTACTGGAAAGAACAGGTCGGGATCTGTGTCGCGGCATGCCGCTTGGCAGCGCCAGTCATCGGCAACGTTCTCTAGGTTTTCCATCAAGCTTTTGGTAATCACGCGGGGACAAGGATAGGGGTGGTCTACTGGTGTGGCAAGAGGGGCTGATGGTGAAAGTGTTGATTGCTGATAATCGTGTTGCCCTTGTGAGGACGGTGCTATGAGGGTGATTGCCCATCGCGGGGCGTCGGTTGTGGAGCACGAGAACACCCTGGAGGCGTTTCGCGAGGCGGTGCGGCAGCATGCCGACGGAATCGAACTCGACGTGAGGCGGACGGCCAACGACGTGCTAGTTGTGCACCACGATGCCCACCTGCCTGACGGCAGGGCCATCATCGAACTCCATGACGATAAACTGCCCGACTGGGTGCCGACGCTGGCCGAGGTCATGGACGTGTGCCGGGCCCCGGCCTCCGAGCGGGAGTTTGTGATCAACATCGAGATCAAGAGCGCGCCCAACGATCCCGACTACGACGCCGAGCACCAAGTGTCGGCCGCGGTGGCCGGGCTGGTG
>JAPPKI010000360.1 GCA_028820035.1 bacterium
CTGGTAGAGCTTGAACGGGGCGAGCTCCATCCGGGAGTCCATGCCCGCCACTCCCAAGATCACCATGCTTCCGCCGGGGCGCAGCATCTCCACCGCGTCCATCATCAGCGAGGTGTTGCCCACGCATTCCACCGAGCAGTCCACCCCACCTGCGGTGATCTCCCGCACGGTCTCGATTGACGGGTCTTGGCCGGAGTCCACGAAGTGAGTGGCGCCGAATTGACGGGCAAATCCCTCTTTGGCGGGGTTGTTGTCGACGGCGACGATCTTTGTAGCCCCAGCGATGCGGGCGGCCTGGATCACGTTGAGGCCGATGCCGCCCACGCCGATCACCGCCACGGAGTCGCCACGGTACACCTGGGCCCGGTTGAAAATGGCGCCGGTTCCGGTGAGCACGCCGCAGCCGATGAGGCAGGCACTGGTGAGCGGCACCCGCTTGTCGATGGCCACAACTTGGCCTTGGCCTACCACCACCTCCTCGGCGAACACACCGGTGTTGGCGAAGCCCATGATCTCCTCGCCCTGGTAGGTGAAGTAGGCAGGCAAGTCGCCGGGGCCGGGCTCCTCGCCGGTCTCATTGCGCTTGGCGATGGCCGCTCCCAGTTTGGAGGTCTGGCACAAGGTGGGGTGGCCAGTGGCACACACCGAGCAGCGCCCGCAGTTGTCGATGGTGGCGATCACCACGTGATCGCCGCCCTCCACAGTTGTCACATCGCTGCCCACCGCAACCACCTGGCCGGCACCCTCATGGCCCATCACGAATGGCGGGGAGAACATCTGTCCAAAGGTCCCGTTGATCACCGACACGTCGGAGTGGCACACCCCGGCTGCCCCGATCCGCACTCGAACCTGATCGGGTTCGAGATCGGTCACCCCGAGCCCATCGACCACAACCGCGCCCTCGCCGTCGAACAAGATGCCCCGCATAGTTGGTGCTCCTCTCTGCCTATGGCCGATCGGTATAGGTGTCTTCTTCGTATGCCTCGGGACCGGTGAGCGTGCCGGGGGCTGGGGTCATCAGCTCCTCCCGAAAGCGGGTGGTGTACTGCTGGGCCGTGGTTCTCCATGCTACGAGCCGGTCGTCGCCGTCGACCCCCTCGTCGAATCCGCTGGCCGCGTCGGCAGCTTTGTTCAACCGAATATAGGCCTCGGGGGAAGCGGCCCACACCGTGCACACCTCATAGTCGTGGTGCAGCACCTCCCATAGCCCCATGCAGGTGTAGCCGTAGTCGGCGGCGGCGGGCAGGTAGTCGGCGGCCATGGCGGCCAGATAATCGCGGGCCGATCCCGGCCGTACCTCGGTCAACTCGTGGATGTACAGCGTGCCCCGCACCTCGCCGGCGAGCACCGATGCCACCGGAGGCGACTCGGGTGCTGATCCCAGCACTCGGTCGTAGCCTCCGGTGCGGAGTTTGTAGGCCTCCTCCCACCATTCGTCGAGCAGGTCATTGGACTTCCGCTTGAGGTTGAGCCGATCCACCCGCTCGAGCCAGCCGTCCCAACCCCCCGAGTCCCACAGGTTTACCACCTGAGGCCAGCGGGCAGTGATCCCCATGGTGTACCAAGTGCCCAGGAGCTCGAAACCAACCCGGGCGTCCCGGTTCTGGATCTTGATGTGCTCCATGTATGGCCACGCCGCCTGGCCCATGATGTCGACATACTCGTGCAAGATGATCTCTCGTTTTGCCACGGCCAGGACACTACCGGGAGATGTCGATCAAGGAGTTGTTGAGGGCTCTCGGCCCGTCAGATGAGCACCGCCACCACGATTACCAGCACGATCACGGCAACGAGGGCCACTGATGCCAGCAGCATGGCACCGGGCAGTCGTTTGCCGAAGAGGCGGATCATTCGCCGGCTGGGGATGGGCGGAGCTGGCTCGTTAAGGGGGATTGCCCGGGGAGCCACTGCGATGCCAGGCGGGTCGATGCCGGGCTGCTCTCCGTCGCGGACCTTTTCAGTCCATTTTGTGCCATCCCACCATCGGGCGTCATGCCGCCCGAATGGGTCGGTATGCCAAGAGGCCTCGGGCTCGGGGTTCGCTGCCAACTCAATGCTGAGTCTAACCAGACCGACAGCCTGCTGGCAGGGCAGAATGGCGGCTGTGGACAGCCAGGCCCAGCTTGCCGAACTATTGTCCAAGCAAGAGATCAGCGAACTGCTGTATCGGTACTGCCGGGGGGTGGACCGCCTCGACATGGAGCTAGTCCGCTCGTGCTATCACCCGGACGCCACCGATTCCCACGGTACCTTTGAGGGCACCGTGGACGAGTATCTGGTGTGGAGCGAGCGTCTGTTGCGTCGCTACACCGGCTCGGTCCACAACGTGTTGAATGTGTTTGTAGAAGTCGACCCGGAGTTGGCAACCTCGGCCGATGGAGGCACTGTGCAATGGGCTCGCTCTGAAGCCCACGGCATCGCCCGGCATTGGACTGAGGGAGGTCCGCCAGAATTGAACCTGTCGGTGGGCTTCCGCTTCATTGACGACCTGAGCCGGCGAGGCGGCGGACCTTGGCTCGTCCAACGGCGAGTGGCCACCACGGAATGGGTGCGAGAAGAACAGTTCCGTCCGTTCGATGAGCGTTTTTTGAGGGGCAGCCGAGACCGCTCTGATCCGGTTTATGCTCCCCGTCCTGATCAATCCCCGTCCTGATCAATAGGCCACTGGCCGAGCCGAGAACTACCATCGGCTGCCATGCAAACCGAGAATGTAGAACTCTCCACCGCTGATGGCCCGATGAGGCTGTACGTTGCCCGCCCCGATGGCGAGCCAAGTGCCGCGGTAATCGTGATCATGGAGGCATTCGGACTGAATGGCCATATCGAGGACGTAACCCGTCGGGTGGCGGCCGAGGGCTATCTGGCGGTGGCCCCTGATCTCTATCACCGCTATGAGAACAATCTGGCCGGCTACGACGAGATGGACAAGATCTTCGAGATGATGGGCAACCTCCTCGACTCCCACTCCCTGATGGACGTGGATGCTGCTCTCGGCTATTTGGCCGGGCAGGGGATCTCATCCGACAAGGTGGGCATCACCGGCTTCTGCATGGGTGGCCGGGTGACCTTCCTCACCGCCATCAGCCGCCCGGTAGGTGCAGCGGTCACCTACTACGGCGGGGCCATCGTCACTGACGGATTTACCCCCGGCATGCCCAAACTGGCCGACCGCCACGGTGACCTCCAGTGCCCGTGGCTGGGCTTGTTTGGCGACCTCGACGGTATGATCCCCGTCGAGGGAGTGGAGCAGCTTCGGTCCGACCTCGAGGGCAATGCCCAGCCCACCGACATTTTGCGCTATGCGGAGGCCGACCACGGGTTCTTGTGCGATGAGCGCCCGTCGTACAACGCCGACGCCGCCGCCGACGGCTGGTCCCGGATGGCAGCCTGGTTCGGCACGCATCTCTCGTGACTGACGGCGGAGAGAAAATCGGGGTCATCGGCTCGGGGGTGATGGGATCGGGCATCGCCCAGGTGATGGCAATTGCCGGCCACCCGGTGGTGGCCTACGACCTTGACCCTGACGTGGTGGCCGCGGCCCCCGGTCTGGTGTCTGAGGGCCGGTTCGGCATTCAGGGTGCGGTGGCCCGGGGCAAATTGACCGAAGCTGAGGCCCGGGCTGCCTTGGACCGCATCGATTTCACCACCGACCGAGATGCAGCTGCGGGTGCAGATGTGATCATTGAGGCGGTTCCCGAGCGGCTCGACCTCAAGATCCAGTTGTTCCGCGATCTCGACCAGCAGTGCCCCAGCCACACCATCTTGGCGTCTAACTCCAGCGGGTATCCGGTGCAGGCTCTGGCGGCGGCCACCGATCGGGCCGACCGGGTGATCGGCTGGCATTGGGCATCGCCGCCGCCGGTGATGCGACTGGCCGAGATCGTGCGGGCGCCTCAGACCTCCGATGAGACCACCGAGACCATCTGTCGCCTGGCGGCAGCCGCGGGCAAGAACCCCGTGGTTATCAAAGACTCGGCCATGAGCTGGGGCTACGTCACCAACCGCGTATACGGCGCCATGATCCGAGAGGCCAACGCGGTGGTGGCCGAGGGTGTGTCCAGCCGGGAAGAAGTCGATCAGCTCATGGTGGACTGCTTCCGATGGCCCTCAGGCCCTTACGGCATGGTCTCCGGTGCCACCACCGGCTGGAAGGCCGGCAAGAAGTAAACCCAAAAGAGAGGTTTCCATGAAGGCAGCACTGTTGGCAGCGCCAGCCACGCCGTTGGTGATGGCCGATGTGGATTGCGTCGATCCCGGGCCTGGGCAAGTTCGGGTGCAGGTCACCCACTGCGGGCTGTGCCACTCCGATCTGACCATGATCGATGCCCCCGAAATGATGACCCCGATCATCCTGGGCCATGAGGCCGCTGGGATTGTCGATGCGGTCGGTCCGGGGGTGGGGTCGCTGGCGCCGGGCGACCATGTGATGCTGTCGCCGTTCGGGCCGTGCGGGACGTGCTACTGGTGCGTGCGGGGCGAGACCACGCTGTGCGCGTCGGCCTCGTCGATGTTCATGGGAACGATGCCTGACGGCTCGATTCCGTTCTCAATGGACGGCCAGCCGGTGTACCGGGGCCTGGGCGTGGCTGGATTCGGCGAGTTGACTCTGGTGGCCGAATCAGCCGCGGTCAAGATCGACCCCGACGTGCCCCTAGAAGTGGCCGCGGTGATCGGCTGTGCGATCCAGACCGGCGTAGGCGCGGTGCTCAATACCGCCAAGGTGGAGGAGGGCGCCACTGTGTTGGTTATGGGCCTCGGGGGCGTGGGCATGTCGGTAGTGCAGGGAGCCCGCATGGCTGGCGCGTCGCGCATATTCGCCTCCGACCCGGTGGCCGACCGCCGTAACGC
>JAPPKI010000001.1 GCA_028820035.1 bacterium
CATCAGTGGAGTGTACGAGCGAGTACTAGGGTTATCGGCGTGCCTCGATTGCCGAGGTCGGCGATAACGCTGCCACTTGTGCTCCTTTTGTCGATGCTGGGAACGCTCTTGGCCGCGTGCGGTGACCCAGACGATTCCGAACCGAGCATCGGTGCTGCTACCGCTGCCCCGGTTTCTTCCCCAACAGAGCCAGCTCCAACCGCCACTCCGCTCCCTACCCCTCAAGCCACGGTGACCGCCACCGCTGTTGCGGAGCCGAGTCCGGCAACACCGGTGGCCACCGTCCCCCCAGAGCAGCCAGCCAGCGAACCGACGCCGGTTGCCGATGATGCCCAAGAGAGCAATGTCGAAGATGAGGGGGAGGAGGCTGGGGGCGAGGAAGCTGTGGTGCTGCCGCCGGTACCGACCCCGGCGGCCAGTACGGTGCAGGAACTATTGGCGCTAGGGCGGCCATTGGTGATCGGCCACGCCGGGGGCGACCGCTCGTGGCCCCACTCCACCATGTACGCCTTCTCCCAGGCGGCCCATGCCGGGGTTGACGTGCTGGAGATGGACTTGCAGATGACGGCCGACCGCGTACTGGTGGTGCATCACGACGACACGGTGGACCGCACCACCAACGCCACCGGTCGAGTGCGGGACATGACCTATGAGGAGCTTCAGGCGCTGGACAACGCCTACTGGTGGTCGGAGGAATGGCCCAGCCACGATCTTGGTCCCGAGGTCTACTCCTATCGGGGCATCCGCACCGGCGACGTTGCCCCGCCCCCGGGATACGGCCCTGACGATTTCCGGGTGGAGACGTTTCGAGCGGTGGCGCAGGCATTCCCCGAGCACGTCCTCGACGTGGAGATCAAGACTCCCGCGGGCGATGACGGTGAGGACGACATCGACTTCATCCTCGAGATGGCGGCCGTTCTGGCTGCCGACATTGAGGAGTTGGGCCGCACTGACTCGGTTGTGGTGGTGTCATTCAGGGATGAGGCCCTGATTGGATTCCGGGAACTGGCGCCCGAGGTGGTTACTAGCCCTGGGCAGGATGCCCTGCCGGCGTGGGCGTTTGCGTCGGTCCCGTTGCACCCCAACGACCTGATTTTGCAGGTGCCGCCCACCTTTAGCGGCCTAGACGTGTTGACTCCCGATCTACTGGGCAAAGCCGCCGACGAGGGACTGGCCGTATGGGTGTGGCCCAACGAGGATTGGCAAGAAGACCCCGACTACTACGCCGAGCTCATCGACTTGCCGGTACAGGGCGTGATCGCCGGCCGTCCCGCCGAAGCCGTCGAGCGCTTCCGGGCCGACGGCGACATCCCCTGATCTGATTGGGCTGGATCAGCCCAGATCGAGTTCAGCCCAGATCGAGTTCAGCCCAGCTCTCGGCCAGGTCGTCGAACCAGCCCTGGGCTCGGTCCATGCGCCAGCAGAACAACGACATCACCACGTTGATGGTGGTTGCGCCCGCCTCCGCCCACTCAGTGGCTGCACCCATGCTGGCCTTGATGGAGGGGCGGCCGTCGTCGCCGGGCACCGCGTCGATGTCGCCCTGAACGTCGAAGCCGTCCTTGCTCCGACCCGCGGCGGCGAGAGCTTCCCCTAGCTGCCCCACTCCGTGGGCCACTTCATCGAGGTTGCCATAGGGGGGCGGTATCCAGCCGTCGGCGTGCTCCACGAGACGGGCCAGATTGTTGCGATGGAGGGCGCCAGCCACCCAGATCGGTATCCCGCCTGCCTGGGCCGGCTTGGGCTCGCACCAGATGTCGTCGAAGTTGACGGTGGCCGAGTGGAACGAGGCCGGAGAGTCCCGCCACAGCGCTTTACAGGCCGCGATGGTGTCGGTAAGGCGCCGGCCCCGCTCCGTCCAGGGAATGCCGGCAGCTTCGTATTCCTCACGCTGCCATCCCGTCCCCACTCCCACCTCCAAACGGCCCTGCGAAAGCACGTCCATGGTGGCCAGCGTCTTGGCCAGCACCGCGGCGGGGCGCAGGGGGGCGATCAGGATCTTGGTGCTGAATCGGACTCGCTCGGTAACTGCGGCCATGTGAGCGATGGAGGCCAGCGGCTCCAGCCAGGCAGTCTCGGGCGGGAAGGGGAAGGGGCCGTATGGATACTTGTCGGTATTAGCGCCCATGACGACATGGTCGGTCAACATGATGCGGTCGACACCGGCTTGCTCGGCCATCAGGGCCAGGTCGGCGATCTGGTAGAAGTTGTTGTCTCTGAAGATGGGGCCGAACGACGGCAAGGTGACGGACAGGGATGTCATAGCCATATTGTTGTCGGATGCTCACCGGCGGGACGTTTTGGGGGATGGTGGAGCGGCGGGCGGAGTTGACGCCGGATGCTCTGATGATCATTGATGATCGGGGTGGGGAGCTGTCGTTTCGGGAGTATCGGGATGCGGCGTTGCGGACGGCGGCGGGGTTGGTTGAGTTGGGAGTGGAGCCAGGGGTGTCGGTCTCGTGGCAGTTGCCTACTTGGCCGTCGACGCTGGTGTTGCAGGCGGCGTTAGCCCGGCTGGGAGCGGTGCAGAACCCGATTATTCCGGTGTACCGGGAGCGGGAGGTGGGGTTCTGTATTCGTCAGACGCGGGCCCAGCTGCTCTTGGTGCCGTCGGTGTGGCGGGGGTTCGACTACCAGGCCATGGCGGAGGGGATCGCCGCTGAGGTTGATGGGCTCGATGTGGTGGTGGGCGACGGCGTACTGCCCGAGGGAAATGTGTCGGCGTTGGACGGTATTCCTGTTCCCGAGGACCCCGAGGAGATCCGGTGGGTGTACTACACGTCGGGCACCACGTCTGATCCCAAAGGCGCCCGCCACTGCGACTCCTCGGTGATGGCGTCGGGAATTGCCATGGTGGAGCGCCAGCACGTGACCGAAGAGGATCAGTTCGGGCTGGCCTTTCCGTTTGCTCATATCGGCGGGGTGTCCAACCTGTCGGTGTCCCTGAGCTCGGGCTGCACCCTGGTGATTGCCGAGGCATTCGATCCCACCGAAACCACCGCGCTGTTCGCTCGTCACGATGTCACTCTGGTGGGTGGGGGCCCGGCCTTCTTCATGGCCTTTGTGGCCGAGCAGCGCAAGCAGCCCGACCAGCCCATCCTTCCCCGGCTCCGGCTCTTTTCGGGCGGCGGAGCGCCCATGCCCGCGTCCCAGCATTACGAGGTGCAGGCTGAGATCGGTGGGCGGGGGTGCGGCCACGCCTGGGGGATGACCGAGGCGCCGATCATTGCTCAGAACACTCCCGACGATCCCGATGAGAAGCTGGCTGAGACCGAGGGTCGGCCTCTGGCGGGGGCAGAGATCAAGGTGGTGGGCTTCGACGGCGAGCCGGCGGAGGTCGGCGTCGAGGGAGAGCTGTGGATCAAGGGGCCGATGGTGTGTCGGGGCTACATGGACGAGGAGTTGACCGCGGCCACCTTCGAGGACGGATGGTTCCACACCGGCGACGTGGGGTTTCTCGACGCTGAGGGGTATGTGGCGCTCACTGGGCGGGTGAAGGACATCATCATCCGCAAGGGGGAGAACATCTCGGCCACCGAGATCGAAGATCTGCTGTTCGCCCACCCGAAGGTTCTTGACGCCGGGGTGATCGGTTTGCCCGACGAGCAGCGGGGGGAGCGTGTTTGTGCGGTGGTGGAATTGGATTCCGGTGCTGACGGGCTCACGCTGGCCGAAGTGGGGGACTACTTCCGGTTGTCGGGCATCATGCCCCAGAAGATCCCCGAGCAGATTGAAATCGTGGATTCGTTGCCCCGGAATGCCACCGGCAAAGTGTTGAAGCACGAGCTCCGGGCCCAATTCAGCGACTAGAGCAGCTGGCCCACCCCGTGGATGGCGAGGCCGGCCAGAGCGCCTATCAGGGTGCCGTTGATGCGGATGAATTGGAGATCGCGGCCGACTCGACGCTCGATTCGGTCGCTGGTGTCGTCGGCGTCCCAGCGGGCCACCGTGCTGCCGATCACGTTGGCCACCTCGGCTTGGGCATGGCGGGCCAGCAACCCCACTGCTGAAACCAGCCACCCGTCAACCCGGTTCTGGAAGGTGGAGTCGCTCTGCAATGACTCACCGGCCCGGGCCAGAATCGCCTCCACCCGGGTTGCCAACCGCTGGTTGGTTTGAAGGCGCTGGGCGTAGCTTCTCAGGCCGGCATCTATGCGCAGGCGCAGCTCGTGGTTGGGATCGTCGGCCATGTCGGCCAGCACTCCCCGCACCCCCCTGTGGAGGCGGGTGAAGATGTGGTGGTCGAGCACTTTGGGGGTGTAGACGGGGGCTTCTTCCACGATGCGGTCTCGCAGCACCTCGTAGTTGTCCACCAAGAAGCGGTCGGCCCGCTCCACGGCGGCATCCACCATTGAGCGGTGGTGCCCGCCATCCACCATCGACTCCAACAGCCGGCCCAATGCGGGGCCCGACACCAGCCCGGCATCCCCCTCGGTGGCCAGCCATCTCCCCAGAGCCTCGGCGGGGGCCCGATCGGCCACCCAATGAGCCAGATCGTCAGGGTCGAAGAAGTTGTCCTGCACGAACTCGCCCAGGCTGGCGCCGATCGCATCTTTGCGCCGGGGGATGATGGCGGTGTGGGGGATGGGAATCCCCAGCGGGTGTTTGAATAGGGCGGTCACCGCGAACCAGTCGGCCAAACCGCCGATCATTGCTGCCTCGGCAGCCGCCTCCACATAGCCAGCCCAGCCATCGCCATCGGTGAGCACTTGCATCACCACAAACAGGGCGGCAGCAGCCAACAGCAGGCCGGTAGCCCGCCGCTTGGCCCGGCGCAGCGACGCCGGGTCGCTCAGGCGACCGTTTGGGGCATCCATGACCCGCGGATCTGCTCGGC
>JAPPKI010000377.1 GCA_028820035.1 bacterium
CGATCCCACCTAGTGTCGATACGGTGCGCCGGTTTTGGGTTGAGACGCTGGGGTGTCCCAAGAACCAGGTGGACTCCGACAAGATCACGGGGTTGCTGGTCCGAGATGGGATGGCCGCGGCCCCCGCGCCAGAAGAAGCCGATCTGGTGGTGGTGAACACCTGCGCCTTCATCGAAGAGGCCCGCCAGGAGTCGGTGGACACGGTGCTGGCGCTGCGCTCCTCGGCGGCCGAGGCCGAACTGGTAGTTACTGGGTGCATGGCCGAGCGCTACGGCGCTGAGCTGGCCGAGGCCCTGCCCGAGGTCGACCGGGTAGCTGGGTTCGGGGTGTCGGTGAGCATCGGGGCGAAGCCCTCTTCGGCGCCTGTGACCGAGCTGCCCTCATTCGACCTGCTGAACCTGCCCCGGCCGCCCGCTGAGGCGCCGTGGGCCTACGTGAAGATCGCCGAGGGATGTGACCGGCGCTGCGGGTACTGCGCCATTCCCAGCTTCCGGGGTGCGCAGCGCTCTCGGTCGTCCGAGGCCATCGTGGCCGAGGTGGAGGCACTGGAGGTACAAGAAGCGGTGCTGGTGGCTCAAGACCTGGCCTCCTATGGCCGCGACCAAGGTCAAGGAGAGCGGGGCATCATCCCGCTGGTGGAGTCGCTTCGCCACCGGGTCCGCTGGGTACGGCTGTTGTATCTATATCCGTCCGACCTCACCGACTCGCTCATCGACGCCATCTGCGCCACCGAGGTGCCCTACTTCGATCTGTCGCTGCAGCACGTGTCCCGGCCGCTCCTGGCCCGGATGCGGCGGTGGGGCGACGGCGACCGCTTTGCCGCCCGCATCGCCGATATCCGCCATCGCCAGCCCGAGGCGGTGTTTCGGTCGAACTTCATTGTGGGCTATCCGGGAGAGACCGAGGCTGACCACGATGCGCTGCTGGACTTTGTGGCCGACGTGGGCTTGGACTGGTGCGGGTTCTTCACCTACTCCGCCGAGGCGGGTACCTATGCCACCACCCTCGACGGGCAGGTGCCGGCCGAGTTGGCCGGCGAGCGCCGCCGGGAGCTGGCCGAGGTCCAGGACGCGATCACCGCCAACAAGCGTGACCAACTCATCGGCCGCGAGGTCGAAGTTCTGGTGGACGCCCCCGGCATTGCCCGCAGCTATCGAGAAGCCCCGGAGATCGACGGGGTCGTTTCGGTGCCCGACCATCTGGCTGTCGGGCAGTTCCACACTGTGAGGGTGGTTGATGCCCTGGGTCCCGACCTGGTGGCCGAGGCGGTATCGCCATGAGCCAGGTAGAGGCCTATTCCTGGGCCGATCTGAGGCTGACCGCCAACCTGATCACGTTGGGGCGCATTCTGCTGTCGCCCGTGCTCTTCGTGCTGATCTTGGCTGCCTCCGACAGCGCGGGGACGTCGTGGGCGGTGGTGGCGATGGGCTGGGTGCTGGGCGCCAGCGACTACTACGACGGCTGGGTGGCCCGGTCGTCTGGCAGCGAGAGCCGCTGGGGGGCCTTCTTGGACCCGCTGGCCGACAAGGTGATGATCCTGGGGGCGGCCTGGTGCTTTGTGGTTGTGGATCGGCTGTTCTGGGTGCCGGTGTTGATCATCACGGCACGGGAGCTCCTGATGAGCGCGGTACGCACCCGATGGGCCCGAGACGGCCTTTCTCTGCCCGCCCGCCATTCGGCCAAGCTAAAGACGCTGATGCAGGGCGGGGCGCTGACCGTGGCCGCACTGCCTCCGCTGGAGAACGTCGACTGGTCGGTGTCGCTGGCCATCTGGCTAGCCGTGGCCATCACCCTGTACTCCGGCTGGCGCTACTGGGCTGACGGCCGAGCCGGGGCCATTGCCGCCTCGGGCCAATAGCCGAGGGCGGGCGGCGGTATAGCCTCCCTGCGTGAATTGTGAAGTAATCGCAGTTGGAACCGAGCTGCTGCTCGGCCAGATCGTCGACACCAACTCGTCGTGGATTGGCGAGCAACTGGCCATGGCCGGCATCGACTCGCACCACCAGGTCAAGGTGGGCGACAACTTCGAGCGCATGCAGGCAGTACTCAACCAGGCACTCGAGCGCAGCGACTCGGTCATCATGTGCGGCGGGCTCGGCCCCACCCAAGACGACATAACGCGGGATGTGATCGCCGCCGCCCTGGGGGTGGAGCTGGTGCGGCGAGACGACATTGTGGAGCGCATCTCTCGAGTGTTCGGAGGCCGGGGCCGGGCCATGCCCGAGAACAACCTGCGCCAGGCTGACGTGCCCGACGGGGCCGAGGTGTTGCCGGTGATGCCCGGCACCGCCCCCGGCTTCAAGGTGGAGACCGACGGCAAAGCCATATACGCCGTGCCCGGCGTGCCCTGGGAGATGCAGCAGATGGTGGGGGAGTGCGTGCTGCCCGACCTCAAGCAGCGGGCGGGAATAACCGCAGTGATCAAGAGCCGCACCTTGCGCACTTGGGGCGACTCCGAGTCGGGTCTGGCCGAGAAGCTGCACGAGGAGATCGAGCGCTTGGACGAAACCGGCGAGTGCACCATCGCCTTCCTGGCTTCGGGCATGGAGGGCCTCAAGGTAAGGCTCACCGCCAAGGCCCCCAACGAGGCCGAGGTGAACGAGATCTTGGCCAACGAGGAGCAGATCGTTCGGGGCATCATCGGCGACATCGTGTTCGGCATCGACGACGAGACCATGGAGTCGGCCGTGCTCGACGCCCTGAGGAGCCGGGGCTGGACCCTGGCGCTGGCCGAGTCGCTAACCGGAGGATTGATCGGCTCCCGGCTCACCGCCGTGCCCGGCGCCAGCGACGTTTTCCGCGGCGGCCTGGTGTCCTACGCCAGCGATGTGAAGTTCGACCTGCTGGACGTGCCCGAGGGTCCAGTGGTGAGCGAGGAGGCCGTAACCGCCATGGCCCACGGCGCCGCCAAGCTTCTGGGCGCCGATTGCGCCATCGCCGTCACTGGCGTGGCTGGCCCCGATCCGCTCGATGGGGAGGACCCCGGCACCGTGTGGATGGCCACTCTGGTAAACGGCCAGGTTGAGGCCACCAAGGTCAAGTTCCCCTTCGACCGCGAGCGCACCCGCCAATTCACCACCGTCTCCATCCTCAACAACCTCCGCATGCGAGTTATTGCCGGGCAGTAGACGCCCCCTCGGAGCGAGGGAAGCGGGTCGGTTGGTCTAGATCTCGGGGTTGACGACGCCGGCGAGCATTCCTCCGTCGGCGATGAACTCGGCGCCGGTGCTGTAGGAAGACTCGTCGGAGGCGAGGTAGACGGCGAGGCGGGCGATCTCTTCGGGCTGGCCCACCCGGCCTAGGGGGAGCATGGCGTAGGTCGCCTCGCGGTCCTCATCGGAAATGGCGTCTCCCAGGGTGTCGGGAGCGGTCATGGCGGTGTCCACGCCGCCGGGGTGGATGGAGTTGGCCCGGATGCCGAATTGGCCCAGTTCCAGGGCGGCGTTCTTGGTCATGCCCCGCACCGCGAACTTGGAGGCGGTGTAGGCCACGGTGCCGCCGTAGCCGGCCATGCCGTTGGTGGAGCTGATGTTCACGATCGACCCGCCGCCGGCCTCGATCATGGCGGGCACGGTGTACTTCATGCCCAAGAACACCCCCACCTGGTTCACGTTGATCACCCGCATGTAGTCATCCAGAGAGGTGTCCACCATGGACACCCCGAACAGGAGGATCCCGGCGTTGTTCACCAGCACGTTGGGTGGTCCGTAGCGGTTGATGGTTTCATCCACCGCCTTCTGCCATGCCCCCTCGTCGGTCACGTCCAAGGGGATGTAGTGGACATTGGGGCCCACATCGGCGGCTACCGCCTCGCCCTCATCGTGGAGCACGTCGCCGAACACCACTTTGGCGCCCTCGGCCGCGAACAGCCGCACCTCGGCCTCGCCCTGGCCCCGGGCACCCCCGGAAATGAGGGCCACTTTGCCGTCCAGTCTTCCCATTTCAGTTCTCCTCTTCGGTGAGATCGCGGTCGAGCCTAAGCGAAGCCGAGTTCATGCAGTAGCGCTCGCCGGTGGGGTGGGGGCCGTCGGGGAAGATGTGGCCCAGGTGGGCGCCGCATTCTGCGCACACCGCCTCGGTGCGAACCATGCCGTGGCTTTGGTCGGTGTGGCGGTCTACCTTGCCCTCGCCGGCCTCCTCGTAGAACGACGGCCAGCCGGTGCCCGAGTCGTACTTGGTGTCCGAGGAGAACAGCACCACGTCGCATACCCGGCAGCGATAAATGCCCTCGTCTTTGCAGTCCCAGTACTCGCCGGTGAAGGCCCGCTCGGTGCCGGCTTGCTGGGTGATGTGGTACTGCTCGGCGGTCAGCCGCTGGCGCAGTTCCTCGTCGGTGAACGTTCGTTCTGACATGTGCTCACCGTATCGGATTCGAAGGAGAACCAGGCAGGTGGGGTGGGCGGGATGCTTGTCAAATTCAGCCCCTGTAACTACGCTCATGTCAGTAACTGGGGACAAACTGTCACTGGTCGTCTTTAGAGTGTGCCTCGACATTCCCCCGATTAACTCGCAGCCGCGATACCACGACCTGAAGGAGGAGATGTGGAGCGAGACAAGGCACTAGAGATGGCCCTCGGCCAAATCGAGAAGCAATTCGGCCAAGGCGCCGTTATGAAGATGGGCGAGAAGGGCACAATGGCCATCGAGACCATCCCCACCGGGGCGCTGGCCCTTGATCTGGCGCTGGGCGTCGGGGGGCTCCCCCGGGGCCGGGTGGTGGAGATCTACGGCCCAGAGTCCTCGGGCAAGACCACCTTGGCGCTGCATGCCGTGGCCGAGGCCCAGCGCAACGGGGGGATCTGCGCGTTCGTCGACGCCGAGCACG
>JAPPKI010000253.1:0-2333 GCA_028820035.1 bacterium
AGGTGCCGCCGTGGAACGGGCGGCCGTCGGGGGTCATGAACACGGTCATGGGCCAGCCGCCCCGACCGGTGAGGGCCTGGACGGCCTCCATGTAGATGGTGTCCACGTCGGGGCGCTCTTCCCGGTCCACCTTCACGTTCACGAACAGCTCGTTCATCAACTTGGCCGTCTCGGGGTCTTCGAACGATTCGTGGGCCATGACGTGGCACCAGTGGCAGGCCGAGTAGCCCACCGACAACAAGATGGGCTTGTCGGAGGTCCGAGCGGCGGCGAAGGCCTCGGGGCCCCACGGGTACCAGTCCACCGGGTTGTCGGCGTGCTGGCGGAGGTAGGGGCTGGTTTCGGCCCCGAGTCGGTTCATGGCTCCGACACTAACGAACTCCGGCGATGGGCAAGACTTGTGGAGTGATGCTTCGATGAAGCTCTGGATTCAGGGGGCTCGGCCCCGGACGCTTCCCGCCGCGGTGGTGCCGGTGGCGGTGGGCACCGCGGCGGTCGCTCCCGATGTGGTGTGGTGGCGGGCCGCGGTGGCACTGGTGGTGGCGGTCGCCCTCCAGGTGGGGGTGAACTACGCCAACGACTACTCCGACGGGATTCGGGGCACCGATGCCAGCCGAGTGGGCCCGGCCCGGCTGGTGGGCGGCGGCATGGTGGCGCCGGTTGCGGTGCGCTGGGCCGCGTTCGGTGCTTTTGCAGTGGCGGCGGCGGCCGGCCTGGTGCTGGCCATTGCGGTTGCGCCGTGGCTGATTGCGGTGGGGCTGGCCTGCATCATTGCCGCCTGGTTCTACACCGGAGGAAAGCGGCCCTACGGCTATGCCGGTTTGGGAGAGGTGGCGGTGTTCGTGTTCTTCGGCCTGGTGGCCACCTCGGGTACGGCCTTCGTGCAGACCCAGGAAATCACCGCGCTGGCCGTGGTGGCCGCGGTGCCGGTGGGCCTTTTGGCCTCCGCACTGTTGGTGGCCAACAATTTGCGTGATATCGCCCAAGACCAGGCCGCGGGCAAACGGACCTTGGCGGTGCGCCTCGGCGACCGGCGGGCCGCCTGGTTCTACGTCGTCCTGGTGGTGGCGGCCCTAGGGGTGGGCCTCACTATGTCGGTGACTGTTCCGTGGGCGCCGCTGACGCTGGCTTCGATGGCGCTGGCTGTTCCCGCTCTGTGGATGGCGCTGTCTTCGTTGCCCAAAGCCCCCCTGCTCAACCAGACCGCCCGCCTGCACCTGCTGTTCGGCGCGCTGTTGACGATTGCCTTGGCCGTTTCGGCCTAGTTCTCAGCGGCCTAGCTCTTCCAGTAGGGGGCGCGCAGGGCCTGCTTGTTGATCTTGCCCATAGCGGAGCGGCCTAGATGCTCCTCGCTGATGAAGTCCACCGTGCGGGGGCACTTGTAGTGGGCGATGCGGTCGCGGCAAAAGGCGATGATCTCGGCTTCGGTGGGGGGCCGGCCGGGGTCGGTGGGCACCACTAGGGCCTTGAGCTGCTCGCCCATCTCCTCGTCGGGCACGCCGATGCAGGCTGTGTCGGCCACGCCGGGGTGCTCCGCTAGCACCTGCTCGGTTTCGGCGGGGTAGATGTTCACCCCGCCCGACACCACCATGTCGGAGAACCGGTCGGTGAGGTACAGGAACCCCTCGTCGTCCACATAGCCGATCTCGCCCAAGGTGAACACTCCCGTTCGCAGATGGGCGGCCGCCGTCTTCTCGGGGGCATTGCGATAGCTGATGCCTCGGCCGCTGGTGTCGATGAAATACACCCGCCCCTCTTGTCCTGGCGGCAGCTCGTTGCCGTGGTCGTCCACGATGAGCACTTCGAAGGGAGGCACCGGCTGCCCCACCGAGCCGGGATGAGCCAGCCAGTCTTCGGAGTTGATGTGGCACGATCCGCCCACCTCGGTAGAGCCGTAGCCCTCTGAGATGATGGGCCCGAGCCAATCGATCACGGCTCGCTTCACCGATACCGGACACGGCGCGCCGCTGTGGGTTATCGACACCAGGCTGTCGGTGCGGTAGCGCGCCCTCACCTCGGAGGGCAGGGCCAGCAGGCGGCTGAAGTGGGTGGGCACCATGAACATGGCGTTGATCTGGTAGCGCTCGATGGCGGCCAGGGTGGCCTCGGCGTCGAAGCGGCCCATCACCACCACCGGGGCTCCGCCCACGAGGTTGCGGGTGGCCGAGAATGGCCCGGCGTGGTACATCGGCCCCACCACCAGATGGGTGCCGATGGCCGCGTTGGGGGTGGCGCAGGTAGCGAAGTACTCGGCCACTGTTTCGCCGCCCCGGAACAGAGCGGGGGGCGCGTCCACCCCTTTGGGCCGACCGGTGGTGCCCGAGGTGTAGAAG
>JAPPKI010000253.1:2343-4822 GCA_028820035.1 bacterium
CCCGGAAACTGGGGGGGGGGGGGGCCCCCCCTTTTGGCCCCCCGGGGGGGGCCGTTGGTTTATACGGGGGGGGGCCCGGGGGGGGTGGGGGGGGGGGGGGGCTCGGCGGAGGCCAGGGCTAGGCCCTGTTCCCAGGAGGACACCTCGGGGTGGTCGGAGCAGCGCCATCCCATCACCGCAATGGGCGGGCTGCCGGTTGATTTCGACACTGCCTCGGCGGCCAGCAGGCTCCGCTCTGCCGTCTCGGGCCCCACCAGAAGCAGGGCTGAGGCGGAGTCCTCCACGATGTAGGCCAGCTCGTCGGGGGTGAGGTGGAAGTTCACCGGCACCGCCGAGACTCCGGCCAAGGCGGCGGCCACGTAGGCAATCACCGTTTCGGCAGAGTTCTCGGCGAACACCGCCAGCCGCCGCTCCGGTCCCAAGTCCAGCGAGTGCAGCAGGTTGGTTGCTCGGTCCATCACCCTGTCGAGCTCGGCCCAGCCCAGGGTGGTGCGCTGATCGGTGAGCGCCATCTGTTCGGGGTCGTCAGCGGGTATGTGCTGGGCCAGCAGGGACATGGGGTGTCGGTTCTAGGGCCTTCGGGTTGCGGTTATCAACTGGGCGATGCCGCCGGAGAGCGTCATGTGGTTTACGGCGTCGAACCCGTGGCTGGCCAAGAGCTCGAGCACCTCGGGCACGGGGGGGAGGTAGGCCACCGATTTGGGGAGGTACTCGTAGGCCGACCGATTCGACAACAGGCCGCCGATCAGGGGGATGACCTTGCCGAAATACAGCCAGTGCCCGGCCCGCATGATCGGGTTGGACGGCTCGGACACCTCCAACAGAGAGATCCGCCCGCCTGGGCGCACCACCCGGGCCAGCTCGGCGAACAGCTGGTCTAAGTCCACCACGTTGCGCAGGGCGAATCCGCAGGTGATCCCGTCGGCGCTCTCGGCCGGAACCGGGAGGCACAGGGCGTCGCCCAGCACCAGCGGGGCGTGCAGCTTGGCCGAAGCCCGGTATTTGTGGGCCACTTGGAGCATTCCGGCCGACAGGTCGAAGCCCACCGGGTTGAATTCGGCGGCTTCCAGGTCTCGGCACAGGTCCCCGGTGCCGCAGGCCAGGTCGAACACCAGCGATTCCGATGGCAGACGCAGCTCTCGCACCGACCGCCGCCGCCATCGACAGTCCATGCCGAAGGTCAGCAGGCGATTGAGCAAGTCGTAGCGGGGGGCGATGGCATCGAACATCGAACGCACCGCCGCTACTTTGTCTTGACCCTGGGGGAGCGAGGGGTCGGTGCTCATGGGGCGGTGAGCCGGTAGGCCCGATTGGTGGAATGGTGGTTGAATCCCAGGCTGCGATAGGTGGCCACCGCGGGATCGTTGTCCGACTCCACGTAGAGGAACCCCACGGTGAGGCCCTGGTCGGCCAGGTAATCGAGTCCGGCCAGGGTCATGGGTTTGCCCAGGCCTTGGCCGTGGAAGTCGGGGTCTACCGCGATGGCGTAGATCTCGCCCCCCGGCGGGGTCTCGTGGGGGTGGACTTTGGTCCAGCAGAAGCCGGCCAGACGGCCATCGCGCTCGTGGAGGCGGAACCCCTCGGCGTCGAACCACTCCTCCGCCATGCGCTGGGCCAAGTCGCCAGGAGTCAAACCCCCCTGTTCGGGGTGCCAGTGGAAGGCCCGATTGTTCACCCGCAGGAAATCCTGGTCGTCGGTGCCGGGGGCGAAGGCCCGAGTGGCGATGGAGGAGCGGTCGGTGGGCAGGGGGCGCTGCATTCGCCAGAGATCCCGATAGGGGGCAAAGCCCAGATCAGCAGCGAATTGATCGTCGGCATCGCTGGCCCGCTCAAACCACAGTTGCACCGATTCCCCTGCCTCGGCTTGGCCGAGGACTGCCTTGATCTGGCTGGCTGTGTCGTCGTTTCGGGGCTGGTCGGGGCCTGCGGTGATCGACCAAGCGAACTCTCCCTGGTCGGGGCGGATAACCGTGAGCGTCACGGGGACCACGGTAGTGGCCCCAACTTCCCATGCCGGGGTCGCTACCATCCCGTCGATGGCGAAGCCGCGCACACCCAAGGGCCGGGCCCGGCGCACACACGAGCTGCTGGCCGAGGAATACCCCGAGGCGGTGTGCGAGTTGGACCACGAGAACCCGTTCCAGCTTCTGGTGGCCACCATCTTGTCGGCCCAGTGCACCGACAAGCGGGTGAACATGGTGACCCCCGACCTCTTTGCCGCCTATCCCACCCCTGAAGACTTGGCCGAAGCGCCCTTGGCCCATGTGGAAGAGCTGGTTCGGTCTACCGGGTTCTTTGCCACCAAGGCCCGCAATCTGGTGGGCATGGCCCAAGACCTGGTTGAGCACTTCGACAGCGAGGTGCCGGGCAAGATGTCCGATCTGGTGA
Source organism: bacterium (assembly GCA_028820035.1). Taxonomy (GTDB): domain Bacteria; phylum Actinomycetota; class Acidimicrobiia; order Acidimicrobiales; family Bin134; genus Poriferisocius. Next base: position 4,732 of record JAPPKI010000253.1, read on the forward strand.
GCCTCCCTGGGGTGGGCCGCAAGACGGCCAACGTGATCCGCAGCGTGGCCCTGGGTTTGCCCGGCTTGCCGGTGGACACCCATGTGGGCCG
>JAPPKI010000482.1 GCA_028820035.1 bacterium
GCATGCTGGTCCTGCGAAGCTGGCGTAGCTACTGTGCCTGCTTGCTGGTCCTGCGAAGCTGGCGTAGCTACTGTGCCTGCTTGCTGGTCAGGCTGATCGATGCTCATGGCGTCGAATACCCCTATTGGTACCGGGCCAGTACCCGTTGGGCGGCGAGACGAGCCTGGTCCGGGGCCACCGGTGGGTCAGCGCGCCGCAGCTCAGCCTGAGGTCCGAGCTGGAGCAACAGCCGCTCGAGCCTGCTGACATGGCTCACGCGCATGGTGGCGTCGACCTCTCCGCTGCTTAGAGCCACCTGGTCTTCGGTGGGGTACTTCTCAATGGCCCAAGAAGCCCCTGGCGATAGCCGCAGCACAATCCGAGGGTCGGTTTCGCGGGCCTCGAAGGCTGAGGGTGCCCCGGTCTCGTCGGGCGGGTCGAACCGCGCCTCCAATAGTTCTAGCGATCTGATCCGATCAATTCGGAATACCCGCACCCCTTCGGCCTGCTGACAGTGGCCCTGCATATACCAGTTCCCCATATCTGAGAAAACTCGAAATGGATGAATAACGCGATCGGATTCCTGGCCTCTTCCGAAGCTGAAGTAGCGGACCCTTACTTGGCGGCAATCAGCAACCGCGGCCAGCAGAGGCTCGACCCATTCGTCGGCCAGCTCTCCCAGGCTGACCGCGAGGTCCTCGCCCATATTCACTCCAAGCCCATCGGCCAGCTTGGCCAATCCCCGGCTCAAGGGGCCTTCAGGGTCGGCACCGGACAACAGAGCCTCCCCAGCCCCAATAAGACCCAGCGCCTGGCCAGGGGTGAGCCGGAGTGGCCGGGAGAAATAGTCGGCGTTGCTGATCGCCACCCAACCGCCGTTGTCATCTTCATCCAGACCCATCACGTATATCAGCTCGTCTGGCGTAAACGGGTGCAGCCCAACCACAAACAGCACTTTCACCAAGTCTTCCCGCAGCTCCGTCTCCGGGTAGTCGAATCGCTGGGACACCTCGCTCAGCTCGGCGCCTCCCTGGGACATCACCCACGGAACCAGTTCCAGCATCCTCCGCAGCCGGTCACCAGCGCTCAACCGGCTCATCGGCTCAGTCTTTCGAGCCAAGCCACCATGTCAGTGCGCAGTTCAGGAGGTCCGAGCACTTCGGCATGTTCAAGGAACTCCAAAACTAGGGATCGGAAGGCGTCTGGGCTTCGGACCACTACCTCGAACACAGCCGAGCCGTCGGAACCCCTCTCCGAGGGCTCTTGGCCGAGCCGCCGAGCGGCCCAAACCGCCTGATCGGGATCAACCTTCAACCGGGCGGTGACAGCCGGGCCGCTTCCGAACTTCCAGGGCTGGAATGGCGCCCAGCCCGTGGTTCCCTCTCGCTGCTGAAAGCCGCCTGGCGATCCTAGAGACATATCGCCTTCAATCCGGTCTACCCGGAAGGTGCGCTTGTCCTCCCGCCCTCGGTCGTGTCCGACCACGTACCAGTGGCCTTGGTCGAAGGCCAGAGTCCAAGGCTCCACTGAGCGGGGCTGACCGCCATAGGTGAACTCGGCCACCCGCTGTTCGGTGACTGCCTGGAAGAGCTCAGCCAGGGCGGGATGCACAGGCACCGCGGCCAACTCAGCCTCGGTCCCCTCCCCCACCCGACCGCCTAGCTTCCACAGGGCCTCGGTGCCTGAGACCCCGTCGAAACGGACCGCAGTGGCAGCCCGGTGCAAGGCGGCGAGCTCGTCGGCCTCAAAATCCATCTCTGGCAGTGAGTAGTCCTGCTTGCGAATCCGGTACCCCCAGGTCTCCCGTTCTTGCCCGGGTACTGGTCCGGCGATAACCGGTATGCCGGCATCGGCCAACTGGCTCATATCCCGGTGGAAGGCCCTCTTGGCGGCGGCTCCGTTTTCGGGGTAGCCAGCCGAATCGTCTCCTCGGGAAGTCCCAACCCTTTCCAGCAACTCTTCAATGGACAAAAAGCGGGGAGTCTCGATCAGTGCGGCTATGAGTCGAAGCAAGCGCTCCAGCCTTACCTGCTCTGGCTTTCGTCTCGACCCGGCAACCATCAGCGCCTCTGCTCTGGCTTTCGTCTCGACCCGGCAACCATCAGCGCCTCTGCTCTGGCCTGCGCCCGGACATCACAAGGATTCGATCAGCTTTTCCACCCGCTCGTCATGGGCTCGGAACGGGTCTTTGCATAGGACGGTCCGTTGGGCTTGGTCGTTCAACTTCAGATGCACCCAGTCCACGGTGTAATCCCGCTTGCGCTCCTTTGCCCGTCGAATGAACTCTCCCCGGAGTCGGGCCCGGGTAGTGGCGGGCGGGTGCTCGACCGCATGGCTGATCTCGTCGTCGACGCACATCCGCTCGGCCAAGCCCCGATTCTGCATCCGGTAGAACAAGCTGCGCGAGCGGTTCACGTCGTGGTACTGAAGATCCAGCAGGGCCACCCGGGAGTCGCCGAGACCAAGGCCGTGGCGTTCACGGTAGGCCTCGATTAGGTGGTACTTCATCACCCAATCGCATTCCCGGGTCAAACCGAGGGGATCCTTGGCGATCTGGACCAGACAATGCTCCCACATCTGAAGGGCCTGCTTGTCTTGGGGCTCTAGCTCCCGACTGTCGGCGTACTTGAGCGCCCGGTCGAGGTACTCAGACTGGATCTCCAGTGCGCTGACCTCGCGGCCGCTGGCCAGGCGAATCCGCCGAGTGCAGGTGGGGTCATGGCTGATTTCTCGGATAGCCCGGATCGGGTTGTCCAAGGTCATGTCTCTCAACGCCACCGATGGGTCTTCCAACATCCGCAACAGGATGCTGGTCGCTCCTGTTTTCAAGAATGTTGCGTATTCGCTCATATTGGAATCGCCCACGATTACGTGCAGCCTTCGATACCGCTCGGCGTCGGCGTGGGGCTCATCGCGGGTGTTGATGATCGGCCGAGAACGGGTGGTTGCGCTGGAAACCCCCTCCCAGATGTGCTCGGCTCTTTGGCTTATGCAGTAGGTGGCGCCGCGAGCCGTCTGGAGCACCTTGCCCGCCCCGGCATAGATCTGGCGGCTGACCAGGAACGGAATCAGGACCTCCGCGTACTCGGAGAAGTCGTCGCGCCGACTCGTCAGGTAGTTCTCGTGGCAGCCGTAACTGTTGCCCGCCGAATCGGTGTTGTTCTTGAACAGGTAGATGTCCCCCTGGATCCCTTCTTCCCGCAACCGCTGCTCGGCGCTCTCAATAAGCGTTTCCAGAATCCGTTCCCCGGCCTTGTCATGGGCCACCAAGTCGTAGACAGAGTCGCACTCTGGGGTGGCGTACTCGGGATGCGAACCCACGTCGAGGTAGAGCCGGGCGCCATTGACCAGAAAGACATTGCTGCTACGGCCCCATGACACAACCCGTCGGAACAGATAGCGGGCCACCTCATCGGGGCTGAGCCGGCGATGTCCGCGCAGCGCGCAGGTAACGCCGTACTCATTCTCTATCCCGAAGATACGCCGCTCCATGCCTACCCGTTCTCTATCCCAAGATCCCGCCGGTTCATCAGTTCAACAACTCAGCCAGTTCGTCGCCCTCGATCCTTTGGAACGCCCTCCGACCGGTCTCCCGAACCAAGAGAGCCACCTCGAGGTCGTCGGCTTCCAGTGTGCGCTCCTGACCGCTCAGCGCGGCCGAGGAGGCCTTGACGGCATCGCCCACTTCCCATTCACCGTCGTAGGTCTGACCCAATTGCTCGGCAATGGAGTCGGCCTCTCCCCCCAACACGGTGTAGCCGGACTCATCGTTGACAGTGCCGTCGTAGAGCACGTGGAACATCTGATCGCCACCGGGATCAGACGCCACTTCAGCCACCAGGATTTCCACCTCCATCGGCTTCATCTCATGGGTGAAGGTCTGGCCTAGAACTTGCGCGTATTGATTGGCCAGACTCCGGGCGTCCACGTCGTCGCGGCTGTAGGTGTAGCCCTTGAGGTCGGCATGGCGCACGCCGGCGATACGGAGCTGATCAAACTCGTTGTAGCGGCCGACACCGGCGAATGCGATCCGATCGTAGATCTCGCTCACCTTGCGCAACGTGTTCGACCGATTCTCCGCACAGATCAAAATCCCGTTGCTGATGCTGAGCGCAGTCAGGGCCCGACCTCGGGCGATTCCCTTGCGGGCAAAGTCAGCCCGATCCTTCATCAGTTGCTCGGGCGCGACGTAGAAGGGCATGGTCATTCGGAATCACCCCCCCGGCTCTCCAAACTGGCCAGGAGATCCCGGAACCGTGCCTCCACATCGGCATCGGCCACTCGCTCGAACCCATCGGCACCAATGACCGCCACAACCGGGTATATGCCCCGCACCAAATCGGGACCGCCAGTGGCGGAGTCCTCCTCTGCGGTGCGGAACAGAGCCGACACCGCCAAATCAATCATCTCATCGGCATCAGCGCCAGGTCGGTAGCCCAATTTGATCACCGTTCCAGCATGCAGGCTTCCGGAACCCCCGACCGCGTATTCCCGCTCTTCGTAGCGGCCTCCGGTCACGTCGTACTGGAACAGCCGACCGACTTCTCGAGTCGTGTCGTAGCCGGCAAACAGCGGGACCACGGCAAACCCCTGCATGGCCGCGGGCAGGTTGTTCCGAACCATCATGCCCAGCTGATTGGCCTTTCCGTCCAGGCTGAGACCCTTGCCCTCCACCTTCTCATAATGCTCAAGCTGCAACTGGAACAGCCGAACCATCTCCATGGCCGGCCCGGCAGCTCCGGCGATGGCCACCCCGGAATGCCGGTCGGCGGGGAAAACCTTCTCAATCGTGCGATGGCTGATGAGGTGCCCTGCTG
>JAPPKI010000514.1 GCA_028820035.1 bacterium
TTCTCGGCCGACGAAGTGGTGAACACCTGGTCAACAGACGAACTGGTCAAGATCCTGCGCTCTTACGGCGATGAGCGCTACGCCCACCGCATCGCCGCCGCCATCGCTTCGGCTCGGCCGATCGGGTCCACCACCGATTTGGCCGAGGTGGTTCGCAATGCCATTCCCGCTCCCGCCCGCCGCCGGGGAGGCCACCCCGCCAAGCGGACCTTTCAGGCCATTCGCATTGCGGTAAACGATGAGCTGAACCAGATCGAGCCTGCCCTGGAAACAGCCATAAACCGGATGGCACCCGAAGGCCGGGGGGTGGTCCTCAGCTACCACAGCGGGGAGGACCGCATCGCCAAACAGGTTCTCCGCCGCCGGGCCGGACTTTCCGACGAGTCCCGCTATCTGGGACTGCCCCGCTCTGACACCCAGGCTCCGCCCGCAATCGAGTTGGTTCCCCGGGGCAGTCGCAAGCCCAGCCCTGCGGAGGTTGCCGACAACCCCCGAGCCTCCAGCGCTCGCTTTCGGGCCTTCTGCAAGCTGGAGACCAATCAGGATCAGGCGATCGGCTGATGGCCGCCCCGCAACACCGCCCCCAACCGTCGCCGGCCGACCCGGCCCACCAGACCGACCAGCCCCGCCAGCACCTCCGGGCGGCGCCACGGCCGAAACGCAGGCTGATGCCCGTGCTGGGCTGGGCTGCGGCCATCACCGTGGTTGTCGCCCTGTTCGCCCTCGCCCTCCTTCATGCCGTGATCGTGGACCGGCAAACCACTCTCGACAATCTGAATCAGCAGATTGAAGACGTTCGAGCCGTGAACGACCGATTGCAGCTCAACGTGGCCAGGGCAGAAGCTCCCAACCGCATCGTGGCCGAGGCGCTGTACCGGTTGGGGATGGTGGAGCCCGATGGCCGGACCTACCTGCCCCCGCTGGAATCGGACGAGGGTGGAGCGAGGTGAGCCCTTCCGAGGAGGTTGCCGGGCGGAGCTCGCGGCGTCGCCGTGGTACGGCCATGGCGGTGGTGTTCGCCTTGGTGGCCGTGGTTCTAGGCATCCGGCTGGCCGACCTTCAGCTCTTCAGCTCTGACGCCTTTGTGGAGTACGGCCAGCAGCAGCGAACCCGAACGGTCAAGCTGACCGCGGATCGGGGCCAGATCTACGACCGAAACGGAGTGGCGCTGGCCCTGTCGGTGCCGCAATGGACAATCTGGGCCGACCCCAGCCAGGTGGATGATCCAGCCGCCGCCGCGGCTGCTCTTGCCCCCGTGCTGAACATGGACGGGAATTATCTGCTCCAGTTGCTGAGCGAGCCCGACCAGCACGCCTATCTGGCTCGGACCGTGCCCGACGACATCGCTGCGGCAGTGGCCGACCTCAACATCAAGGGAGTGTTCCGGTTGGAGGAGTCCGCCCGGTTCAACCCGGCTGGCTCCCACCTGGCGCGGGCCGTGGTCGGAACCGTGGATGTCGACCAAACGGGCATCAGCGGCATCGAATACCAGTACGACGAGTTGCTGGGCGGCGTGCCCGGCGAGATGGTGTTGGAGAGCAGCCAAGACGGCCGAACAATCCCCACCGGCGCCCGCCACATCAGACCCGCACAGCCGGGGGCCGACCTGTACCTGACCATCGACCGCTCCTTGCAGTTCGAAGCCGAGCGGGCGTTGATGCGCCAGATTGAAGAGGTGAATGCCGCCAGCGGCACCGTCATCATCATGGTGCCCGGCACCGGCGAAATCCTGGCCATGGCCTCGGTGGGTCGAGATCAAGAGGGAAATCCGGTCTCCCTCAGCGAGAACCGGGCGGTGACCTGGGCCTTCGAGCCCGGATCGGTGATGAAGAGCGTCGCGCTCTCCGGGGTGATTGAGACGGGGCTGGGCGAGCCGCACCATGTGCGCGAAGTCAATCACTGGCTTGAGCTCTACGATCAGACGTTCACCGACCACACCGAGTACGGGACCGTGCTCTACAGCATGGAGGAAATCCTGGCCCGTTCGTCCAACACCGGCACCGTGGAGTGGGCTCTGGTTCTGGGCTCCACCCGCCTGGCTGCCTACATGTCCCGGTATGGGCTGGGGTCGGCCACTGGGCTGGGCTTCAGGGGCGAGTCATCTGGATTGGTCCCGCAACTCTTGAGTTGGAGCGGCACCGACGTGGCCAGCTTCGCGCTGGGCCAGGGCATTCTGGCCACCCCGTTGCAGGTGCTGATGGTGTACAACACCCTGGCCAACGGAGGGGTGCGGGTGCCGCCCACCCTGGTGCAATCGGCCGTCGACGCCGATGGCCATACGATCCGATTGGAACAGGGCGACCCGGTAAGGGTGGTCTCCGCGCACACCGCCTCACAGATGACCGACATGCTGGTCACGGTTGTGCGGGAGGGAACCGGACGAAATGCCCAGGTCGAGGGCTACTCCATCGCCGGCAAGACGGGAACCGGCCAGAAAGTGCAGTCAGGCGGCAACTATGAGGACGACGAGGGGTTCAGCCGTTACACGGCCACGTTTGCCGGCTTCTATCCCGCCGAGGATCCGCAGCTCTCGATGATCGTGGTGATCGACGAACCGGTGACCAACTTCTACGCCAGCAAGTCGGCCGCTCCGCTGTTCGCCGAATTGGCCAAGTACTCCCTCCAGCGCCTCCGCATCGCCCCTCCCGCCAACTACTTCACCCTCGGGTCCAAGTTGGGACCGGCCCCCACCCCCCAGCCGGCCCCAACTCTGGATCCGGCGACTGCTTCCGACCCAGAAACAACCAGCACCCCCGAGCCCGCGGTCGAACCGACGGGACCAGAGCCGGTGACGGAACCGGTTGAGCCCGAAGCAGTGGCCGAGCCCGAACCGGTGGCTGAGCCCGAGCCGTCGGCAACGCCTTCGCCGGTTCCCGCGTCGGAACCCACCGCCGAGCCGAACGCCCAGCCTGTGGCCGAGCCGGCACCAGCCCCTGGAGCCGAGAACGGGCCATGACCGCTCCATCGATGGCGTTGCCGGTGCTGGCTGAATCTGCTCCCGGGCTGATCGAAAAAAGCGGCAACGTCGAGATCACCGGGTTGGCCCACGACTCTCGCACTGTGAATCCCGGCGATCTGTTCTTCTGTGTGCCGGGTGCCAAGCACGATGGCCACGACTTCGCAGCCGACGCGTTGGCCCGGGGGGCCGCGGGGCTGGTGGTGGAGCGCCGGCTCGATTTGGACTGTCCCCAGTTGCAAACCAAATCGGTGCGCCAGGCCATGGGCCCCATCAGCTCGAAGTTCTACGGCCACCCCTCCCACTCCATGGCGGTGGTTGGGGTTACCGGCACCAATGGCAAGACCACGGTGTGCAGCCTGCTGAGATCGGTGCTCGATGCCGCCGGACTGCAAAGCGAGATCCTGGGCACGCTCACGGGAGTCTTGACCACCCAGGAGTCGGTGAACTTGCAGCACCAACTGGCCTGTTGGCGGTCGGCGGGGACCGAAGCGGTGGTCATGGAGGTTTCGAGCCACGCGCTGGCCCAACACCGGGTGGACGGCATCCGCTTCGACGCCGCGGTGTTCACCAACCTCACCCCCGACCACTTGGACTACCACCGCACCATTGAGGAGTACTTCGCCGCCAAGGCCCGACTGTTCACGCCCCAGCTATCCGACCGGGGGGTGGTGAATGGGGGCGATGACTATGGCAAGCAGCTTGCGGCCGATCCCCGCATCCCCACCGTGGTCTATGACCCCAAGTACATGCCGGTCCGGCTTGGATCCCGAGATCTGGCCTTGAAGTGGAGAAAACAGGACGTGCGCCTGCCCCTCATCGGCCGGTTCAACGCCGCCAACGCCCTGGCTGCGGCGGAGACCGCCCTTCTGTTGGGCGCCAGCGCGTCGGAGATCGTGGTAGGGCTGGAGTCGGCGGCCCCGGTACCGGGCCGGTTCGAGACCATCGAGTCGGATAGCCCGTTCACGGTGGCGGTGGACTATGCCCACACTCCTGATGGCCTGGCCCAGGTGCTGGCCGCCGCCCGTGAGCTGGTGGCCGGCTCGGGTTGCCTGCGGGTGGTGTTCGGCTGCGGGGGTGACCGTGATTCCGGCAAGCGCCCGATGATGGGCAAGGTGGCGGCCGAGTTGGCCGATCAGGTGATCGTCACCTCCGACAACCCTCGCACCGAGGACCCTGAGGCCATCATCGCCGACATCTTGAGCGGAGTGCCCGAGGACTCCGGTGGCGTCTCCACCCAACCCGACCGGGCCTCGGCCATCGCCCAATGCCTCCACAGCGCATCCGACGGCGATGTGGTGGTGGTGGCCGGAAAAGGCCACGAGACCACCCAGGTGGTGGGCGACCAGGTGATTCCCTTCGACGACCGAGTCGTGGCCCAAGAGGCGTTGACGGCCAGGGGGGCCACCCGATGATCCGCCTGCTGTTCGCTGTTGCCATTGCCGGTGTGGTCTCGGTGATCGGCACCCGTTTCTTGATCACCTTCCTGCGCAAGCACTCCATCGGCCAGCCCATCCGCCTGGACGGGCCCCAAGGCCATGTCAGCAAGGCGGGCACACCCACCATGGGGGGAGTGGCCATAGTGATCGGCGCGCTGGCCGGGTACGGCATCAGCGACCTCTACAACGGCATCTTCACCCGCACCGGCCTGATCGTGATGCTGGCCATTCTCGGCTCGGGCGTCGTCGGCTTCGTCGACGACTGGCTCAAGGTGTCCCGAGAGCGCAACCTGGGCCTCGGAAAGGGCACCAAGATCCTGGGCCTTCTCATCGTGGCGGTGGGATACGCGCTGCTGATG
>JAPPKI010000299.1 GCA_028820035.1 bacterium
GCTACTGGTAGTACCTTTGAAGCGATCACTGGCAAGCAACTCCGCTCTCATTCCTTGCCCGTAGCACCGCTGTCTCAGCAGAAGCAGATTGTCGCTGTCATCGAAGAACACTTCTCCCGCCTTGATGCAGTGGAGAGAGTCTTCGATGCCGTCGAGGAGAAGTCGGAAGGCTTACGCGGTCGGATCCTCTCTGAAGCCTTTTCGGGCAGGCTCGTTCCACAAGGTGCCAACGACGAGCCAGCCTCTGCTTTGCTGGAGCGTATATCGGGATCTGGCCACGGTAAGGGCCGTATGACTGCCAATCTTCCAATGGGATGGGCCTACTCGCGACTTGGAGACCTGGCTGCCGATGAACCCCGCGCCATCACCGATGGGCCCTTTGGTTCGAACCTAAAGACAGCCCACTATACGGATTCAGGTCCCCGAGTGATTCGGCTTCAGAACATCGGAGATGGAGTCTTCAAGCGTGAAGATGCCCACATATCTCGGGAGCACTACGAATCCTTGACTAGGCATTCAGTGCAAGAAGGCGACCTAGTGGTGGCCTCGTTGGGCGAAACTCTTCCAAGAGCTTGCCCTGTGCCGAATTGGGTGCCGCCCGCGATTGTCAAGGCAGACTGCATCCGGGTTCGATTGAGTCCTGAAATGAGTCCTGCTTATGTCAACTATGCACTTCAGCGTCCAGAAATCAGACTTGAAACCGCAACGCAGATCAAAGGTGTCGGGCGACCTCGACTAGGGCTAAAGGGGATTAAGGAGCTGGTTATCCCAGTGGCTCCAAGCGCAGAGCAAGAGCGGATTGTCGCTGCGATCGAAGAGCACTTCGCTCGCCTCGAAGCTGCCAGGGTAGGACTTGCTGCTGCGAGGAGCAGATTGGAGGCTTTGCGCCGGCGGGTCCTGACTGAAGCGTTCTTGGGCCAACTCGTTCCCCAAGACCCCAACGACGAACCAGCCTCAGCCCTGCTGGAGCGGATCGCTGTCTCTCGGCAACCCGCTTAGGTTGACACGCATCGGTGGCCTATGCCGATACCGGCTTCATTGGTTGTCCTGTAGTTTCAGCCTCGGTTCGAAGCTGGTTCCGACTGCCAAACAATGTTGTTAGCAGGCTGGTTCTCGGTCAAGGCACTACTGGGACCTGACGAACGAGACACTACCGAGCAGTTCTTGCAATTCATCGATGTTGTCGAGAGTGCCCTCAAGGTCGAAGTGCGACCAGCCTGCGAGCCTTGTCGATTGCCGGCTCTTTCGTGTGGATCGCAGAAATCCGAATTGTGCCCACCATCCGGTTGGCTGGACTTCAGAGATTACTTCGATCATCTCGATCGGTAGTCGGGCCCCTCCTCCTGTTTCGATGCCCACATGAACTACCGGCAAACGCTGCCTGCGCTCATCGCGTGTGTTCTGATCATCTGCAAGGCATTGGCCGTAGGCTTTCTGGAGAGCGACGGCGTGGTCGTCGTCGACCAGCGGTAGCACCACAAGCCCGTTCTCGTTGGCATCGCCACCCACGATGAGCGGCTCAATGTCCAGTTCTTGGAGTTGGGTGACGAATGGCGAGAAATCCTGACTGAAGACATGAAGCCAGGCCTGACCCGAGCGCGGGCAGCCCGAGTACAGGCCCTCACCGGCCACTCCGCCAAATGAGGATGCCCATCCTCGTGCTGCTCCGGTGATTGCGCTCCGAACGACTGCCTCGACGAGTTCGCCAGCTTCGGTAATCGCTGCCGAGACGACCAACCGCTTCTGAGTCTTCCTTGGACCGGTTTGTTTGACTGCCTTCGCTACCGCCCGAAGCCGGCTCAACACTTGCGTCTGGTCATCCAACAGGGGTGCAAAGCCAACGGAGTGCATCAGGGCGGCCTCCAGGCGACTCACCAATTCGATCAGTGTCTCCTCAGGGGGAAGAAGCACCGACTCGCTCGCGATTGTCGACGGCGGGTAGACCACATCTGGTGCCAACCGGTAGAGCTGCGCTGGTCCAGCCTCGGAGACCTCAGCATCAGGGTCCTCGTAGTCCTCTTCGTATTCGATCTCGGCTTCCCCGGCTTCCTCTTGAACAGCGCGATGGCGTTCCATTCGGAGCAGCATTCGCTGGACGGCATCGCCAATGCCGTTCGCATCGTCAGCCGACAACGAGTTGATGAAGCGCCCAGGCAGGTCGAGCACACCCTCCTCAGCTACAACAATCTCAGAGCCGTCCAGCAGGTCCACTGCCACTGCATGAAGAGACTCCCACAGCGACCGGTTGTAGAGAGCCTCTCCCCGCCCGGAGCGCCGTGCTTCGTCATAGGCGACACCAACATGCTTCTGGAGGGCTGCTTTCGTGAGCCAGTCGGCAGGGAGGCTCCCTTCCTTCCATACGCCGCCAATCTCGCCGCTTTGTGTAGGGGCGAGCACCGCTGCTCCGTTGTGGTTCTCTACGAACGCGCCCAGAACCTGGATGGCATCGAATGCGTGGTTCTTGGACTCCCAGCACACGAAGTTCTGGAACCGGTCGTAGCCTTCCACAGCCGGTCTCTCCAGGATCGACCGATCAATGAGGTCCTCAAGCTCGGAATAGTGCAAGGGACCGACGTAGATTCGATCACTGAAGATGGTGTGTGAAAGCGCATAGCTCCCACTTCGCTGTTCAAGCGATGTCCGCTCGAAGAACTCATCGTCAGTGATGAAGATGTAGACGGCGTTGCCGAGCATGAAAAAGTTCTTCAGGGAAGTCAGGATTGCGAAGACTGGCGAGTCTTCGACGCCGGAGGACTCTTGGCCGTCCAGGTGGAGCTTGTCCAACTCATCTAGCACGAAAGTGACCCGGTGACCGTCCCGAGCCACTTCGGCCAGCGAACGCCGAAGCTCGAACTCAAGGGTCTCGTCTGACAGGTCGAACTTCCCGAGCTCCGTCCTCCCGTCCTTCTCCAAGAGTTTCGAGGTGGTGTCTGTCTCATCCTTTCTCGTCCGCTCGAACATCAAGCCGCCAACCACAGCGAGCACTGCAACAGACGCAGCAGCAGCGATGCCCCAGCGGTTCCCCAGTAGATCGCCAGCCAGCACTGCCGTTCCAACGGCCAGGGTCCCGACGAGGGCCGCTACCAGTCCACCCACCAACTACCGAACAGACGCCGATACATCGATTGATGTGCGTACAACCGTGCCCTGCCGTTCAGCAATCGCCGACGAAGCGACGCTCTCAACCACGCTGTGCTTCTCAAGCTCGGTCAAGTAGGTCTTCTCATATGTTGCACTGAGACGGGAGCGCGCACCCTTTGAAAGCCCGTCGGCCTCCAGAGCCTCCAAGTAGAGCCCTCGCGCCAGCGAGCGAAGCACTTGCGATCGGATCGTCGGAGCTTCGGTTCCTTGGTCAAGATGCGGTGGAGCGATGCGCACCACGAGCTGCTTAGAGGCCGTCTTCGCCCGCCGAATCGCTTCGTTCATCAGAGCTGTCTTGCCAGCACCACGAAACCCGGCCAATAGAACGGTCGCGGAGCTTCGCTCAGTAAGGATCTCCTCGAGCCTGTCCAACTCTCGTTCCCGTCCGACGAATCGGCCGTGCGCAAGAGGCTCACGGAAACCGTCGTTCAGCTGGGCGCGAAACAGTTCGGCATCGGTCATGGACCAAGTTTCCCACGACAGAGTGACAGTTTCGGCGAGTTCTTCCGCATGCCCTTGTCTCGAACGGGGAGTGGACAACATCAGGGGAATGGCTTGCGAGTGCCACCTATCCCGGCTGGGCGCTCGCGGCTTGCTTGATGCTGTGGCCGACCGTGACTTCGGGGTGGTCACCCGCGACACAGTCGGTTTGGTTTCCGGTCAATATCACGTACCAATGGCCATGACACTCCGGCTGACTGAGGAGGAGCAAGGTGCTCTGCGAGAGCGAGCAGCGCTCGACGGTATGTCGATGCAAGAGGTAGTGCAGGGGGCAATGCGCGACTACATCGCCAAGTCTGATCATCGCGACCGAGTCACGGCTGCCGCCGACTCCATCACCCAGCGCCATGCCGCTGCGTTGCAGAGGCATGGCGAGTGAGCTCCAGCCTCAAAGGGGGCATTCCTCTACATGGTGGGATTTGGTGTCGCAGACACCGTGGCATGGATCTATGGGGGTGGAGGCAACTGGCGGCAGCGGATTCGTGAACTCATTGAGACAAGTCAAAGAGAAAGATTCGTGCCTTCCCTGACGCGCAGGAACCCGGCCACTCACCGTCCGGAGAGGTACCGGGCTCCACTTCCTCAAGCTGCCGCCCTCAGCTTAATCCACCATAGTGTTTTTGCGGCCAGACGCAACCTAAGTCAATTGCTTGAGATGAGGTCCCCCCTTTTTTTGGTGTGACCCCTTGAGATTGGTCCAGTGGACCGAAAAACGGGGTCCGGTCAGGAGTATGGCCTTCTCAGTATGGCGTGAACCCTTGAGGTTGGTCCGGTGGACCGAAAAACGAGGTCCGGTCACGGGGCCTCGGACCGGGCGATCCACAGGATTGCTTCCGTGACGACCCTGTTTGCCCCCTGAGTGCCTCCTACCGGGCCGCTCTTGCTCGCGGGGCAGGAGGGGCTCAATCAGGCGGCCCTATTGCCTGTCTGAAGAGAGTGGTCAGCTTCGCGCCCCCCATTTTGCGGAGATGAGGGAAAGTGTCGTGTCAATAGTTTTCAGCATAATCCATTGTCTTCAAATCGGAAATATGGCAGCATGGCGCATCGACCAAGATGAAGGCTGAACCGCAGGACACCGTGGTTGAGAAGTTGTAATGCCTA
>JAPPKI010000366.1 GCA_028820035.1 bacterium
CGTACAGCGCCGACATGGCCTGGCGCTTCGGCTTGGGCAGCAGGCGGATGCCATAAGAGAAGTTGCGGGCCTCGACCCGGGTGATCTCTTCGCATCGCTGATAGGCGTCGGCGACCTTCACCTTCGCCTCCAGCGCGCCGCGGCGTCTCGCGCGGCGCGAACTGCTTTGGCGTCGGTCACCTGGCGGGGGGCGACAAGGCGAGCGACATGCACCGCGGTGCGGACCTTGGACGGGGTCCGCAGCTTTCTCAGTACGTCGTGGTCGGCCCCGGCAATGGCATCCAATGCGGCCATTCCGCCCGCGGCGTAGCCGGCCACCGTCACCTTGGCCCATCCGCTGAGTGAGGCCACCAGCGGCTCTCCCCGCTTCAGCAGCCCGCGGGCGGTGTCGCATTGGTGGGCTACCAGCCGGCGAAATGCCTCCGATGCCCGGGCCGCCCCCAGTTCACCCTCGTCCACGCCGAAGCGGGCCATCTCGTCGGCCGGGAAATAGATGCGGCCCTTTTCGGTGTAGTCCTCGCCGATGTCCTGGAGGTGCTCCACCAGTTGCAATCCGGTGCATACCGCATCGCTGTGGGCGATTCGCTCGGGGGTGGCCGCGCCGAACACCGCTAGCACCAGCCGGCCCACGGGGTTGGCCGACATCGTGCAGTACTCAGCCAACTCGGCTTGGGTCTGGTAGCGGTGCTTGTGCTGGTCAACCCGGTTGGCCTCGATAAGCGCCAAGAACGGCTCGTCGTCCACATCCACATCAGCGAGCAGAGGAGTGAGCTGAACCATGACCGGGTGGGTGGCATCGCCGGTGCGGGCCCGCGTGAGTTCGCCCTCGATCCAATCCAGCGCGGCAAGACGGT
This sequence comes from bacterium, assembly GCA_028820035.1. Lineage (GTDB taxonomy): Bacteria > Actinomycetota > Acidimicrobiia > Acidimicrobiales > Bin134 > Poriferisocius. The sequence continues at coordinate 855 of JAPPKI010000366.1, forward strand.
CGCCGTCGTATTCGTCGCCGATGTCGTCCACGAGTCGCGCAAACCCGTAAATGGCCAGCAAATGGGCGCGAGCACGCGCCGGGACTGCCTTCAGCACCACAGGGAAGTTCTCACTTCCTCTCTGGGCCATGATCGAGTTCAAGTCGAACTCGACTTCAGTCTGCACATCACCCCCGCTGCGGCTCAGTTTTCTTCGGCGAACCCGCTGGTCAACGGGTCCCCCGGACGATCCATAACAATGCTCTTACGATCGTCACCCAATTGCAAACAAAAGAGTGACCATCAGGTCACCTTTTTGTACGCGCTCAATCCGAGGCTGTCAAGGCATTGACGTCCCCGGATCTTCGAAGTTGGGACGATCGGCAAAACGACCCATGAGGCCCTCGGCAAAAATGTGGGCGATGGCGTCCATGATCAGAGCCCCGGCGAGCCGGTGGCCCCGAGGATCATCTGACAAGGCCTCTCCCAGTCGCTCGGCCAGTCGCCAGAACACCCGCTGGGCGGCGGCGGCGTGCTCCACCTGGCCCTGTACTGAGCGCTTGGCCACTTCCAGCATGATGGGCAGGCCGGGCAGAAGCGCCTCGGCCAGGCGACGGGTGAGTTCTTGGCGGCTCAATCCGATCTGGCCATCTATCGAGGCCGAGAAATCCTCCGCGGTGTTGTCCACCACCGCTTCCACCGCTCGGAAGAACAGGTCTTGTTTCGAGCGGTAGTGGCGATAGAAGGTCCCCTTGGCCACACCGGCCTGCGTGCATATTTCGGCCACGCTCACTTCGGTGTAGCCCCGCAAGGCGAACTCTTGAATGGCTACATTCCGCAACTGCTCGCCGCTGTCGGTCAAATGGGGAACTTCGGTGTGATCAAGGTTCTCCGCGTTCATGATCTGGGCGATATGGCGCAGAGGCAGGCGATGGCGCTCTCGCAGTTCCCTGACCTGCTCGACGGCTTCGGCGTGGCGCTGGCTGTAGAGGAAGCGGTTGGCCGCGGCCCGACGGGGCGCGGGCAGAAGACCCAGCCGCCGATAGTGGTGGATGGAGGCAGCCGGCACTCCGGTGCGAGCTACCAGCTCGCTGATGGGGAACTCGCCGGGAGGACCCATGCCTCCACTCTTATTCGGTCGACCATCCCGCCGCCAGCGCGTCTTCGAATCTCATAGCCGGAAACAGCTACTCCTGTTCGGCAATCTTGATTGCCTCTTCGAAGCTGGTGCCCTGCTCGATGAGGTTGCGGTACTTCATCACGTGGCGAGGCCGGTTGAAGCCGAGGACGCCGACCAATCGGCCGGCGCGGCCATACAGGGCAGCGAAGCGCCGCTCTTCGGTTGATCCGGTGATGATGCGCACCTCGTCGTCGGGGGCGGCCCGTCCCGCTAGTTGGATCTTGCGGTCGTACTGGTCACTCCAGAACCATGGCACCGGGGAGTAGGGCTGGGCCTTGTCGTCGGATTCGAGCAGGCGGAGCGCGGCATGCTGGCCTTGGGCAATGGCGTTGTCCCAGTGCTCCACCCGCATGATCTCGCCGAACAGGCGGTTGGGCCAACGAGCTACGTCCCCGGCGGCGGCAATGCCCGGGGCGGCAAGACAGGTCTCGTCGCACACCACGCCGTTGTCCAGCGTCAGCCCCGAGTCCTCCAGCCACTCGGTATTGGGGATCACCCCGATGCCCACCACCACCACATCGGCATCCACCGATGTGCCGTCGCTCAGGTTCACCCGCTCCACCCGGCCATGGCCATCGAAGCCGTCGACGCCCACGCCGAGCCGCAGGTCCACCCCGTGGTCTCGGTGCACATCAGCGCACACTGCGCCGATCTCAGTGCCCAATACGCGGCCCAGCGGCACCGGCAGGGCCTCGATCACCGTGACCTCCAGGCCCCGCTCCCGGGCGGTGGCCGCCACCTCGGCGCCGATGAACCCGGCCCCCACCACCGCCACCCGCTGGGGAGAGTCCTCCAGTTCGGCTCGGATGGCCAGGCAGTCGTCGAGGCCCCTCAGGGTGTAGATGCCGTCGAGGCCGTTGGTGGGCAGTTCCCGACACCGGGCCCCGGTGGCGATCAGAATGCCGTCGGCGGCGACCGTTGAGCCGTCGTCAAGCGTCACGGTCCGGCTGGCCACATCGAGACCGGCCGCCCGGCAGCCCAGCCGCCAGTCGGCGTCTAATTCCTGGAGGGAATCGTCATCGGAAAGCGCGATGCGGTCTTGCTCCCATTCCCCGGCGAGGAGCTGTTTGGACAGGGGAGGCCGGTCGTAGGGCTGGTGAGGCTCATCGCCGATGATGGTGATGGCCCCGTCGAATCCTTCTCGCCGGAGCGTCTCCGCCGCCCGGGTTCCGGCCAGCGAAGCTCCGACAATCGCTAGTGAGCGCAGCGGGCGCCTACTCCTCGGCCACAGAGATGGCCTGCTTGGGACAGCGCTGGATTGACTCGTTCACCCGCTCGCGGGCCTCATCCCCAGGGGTCTCGTTCAGCAGGTACAAGAAGTCGTCGTCGCGCACCTCAAAAATGTCAGGAGCGACCTGCATGCAAATGGCGTTGCTCTCACACAAGTCGTAGTCCACGACCACCCGGTATCCCATCGGTTCCTCCCGTCTCCCAAAAGACACCCCGACCCTACCCAACCAACCCCCACCCCGTCACCATCGGGCTGGCGAACAAAGCGGGAATGCTCAGGGGAGGATGTCGTGACCGCCCACTTGCAGCCAAACCACATGGCGCTTGCCGCGGATTTGCTCCGAACCCCAGGCGAATGTGGCTCGCCCATTGGGTGCCCAAGTCATTTCGTAGACGTCGGATGCGCCCACCACCTTCTTGACCCGAAGACCAGGGCGAAACCAGTCAAGATGGCCTTCTTCAATTCCCCGAAGGTCGGCAACGAATGCCCTCAAACTGCTCCTGAGCTGGGCAGCTTGAACTGGGTCAAGGTTTCTCAGCCCGCGCCGGAACGCCAGCTTCATTGCGTATGTAGGCACCGCAGATGGAGCGAGTGATGCTAATCAGGTACTGCGTCGTTCAGATGCGCGTCGACAGCAGCCAGAAAGTCTTCGGAGTTGGCATGAAATGTGCAATCAGATAGGTCGGCGGCAGGCCCTTTACCGGTGTCGGCGTCAATATCGGCCACTGTGAGCGCTTCGGGCTGCGATTCTCTGCGCTGCTTTCGGCTCGAAGGCAGCCAATGACGCAAGCTTGTAAGAGCCATCAGTAGTCCTCCGAGGTCAACACCGCCACCCACTCTACCCAGCCGACCACAGAATGCGACTGGCAGTCTTCGACTAGCCCACGGATCATTGACGTTCCCCACATCGAAGATTCGGCATGTGACCACCCTCCTGTGCGCGAAACAGCAGATTGAAATGGCCGTCGAGAGACCAGGCTGGCTCATTCACTGGAAAACAGGGCAATCAACTACAGTTGCCACTCCCAAGGACTGTATGGGCCATACGCAGAATCAGACGGTGAAGGACGAAGAACCATGTCGACGGTCGACACTCGAGACGACGAAGCCTCCAACGGCGCATCTTCCATCCCCGGAGAATCAACGCCAGCTCAGGCAAAGGACGATCAGGATCAGCAGGGACCTTCTCGCGCAGAACTCAAGGATCGCGCGCTTGAGTCCAGGAATAGCTACGTAACTGGCGAGCTGCCTGGCGAGCAGGAAGGTGCTGAGATCGACGGCGCCCTGCGCCGAGAGGCCGAAGATGAGTCCTCCTCACTGGGCGTTGCCTTTCAATTTCTTGTGCTGGACGACATCCCTGATAACGAGCGAATAAGCGCTCTCCAAGAACACAGCGGCGGCAAGCTCTATCGGTGGTTGCAGCTGAGGGCAGTGTAGGCGGTTTGGGCTGAT
>JAPPKI010000431.1:0-1079 GCA_028820035.1 bacterium
CGGCTGCTGCGGGCCGACATGATGGCCACCCTCCAAGACGATTTTGTGCTGACGGCCCGAGCCAAGGGCATGTCGCCCATGCACGTGCTGTTCCGCCACGCCCTGCGACCTTCGTCGTTCTCCCTCATCACATTGGCCGGAGTAAGCACTGGCCGGCTTATCGGCGGCACCGTCATTATTGAATCGTTGTTCCAGCTTCCGGGGATAGGGCTCAAGATGGTTGACTCCATCACCGGCAATGACCTCGTGGTCTTGCAAGGGCTGGTACTGGTGGTGGCGGTGGCCTACATCCTGTTGAACATGCTGGTGGAGATCACCTACGCACTTCTCGACCCGAGGATCAGACGTGGCTGACGTAGCTGGAACTATTGCCGGGCCTGGGGTGCCCGAAGTCTCTGACCCAGAGAAGGTTCGCCGCGCTCGCCTCGCCCGGGAAGGCGGATTCCGGCTGATCGCCGGAGTGGCCCTATTGCTGGTGCAGCTCTTGGTCACCTATGACGGCGTCGCCTGGCTTCAGGTAATCCTTGCTTTGGGAGGGATATACGGAATCCTCACCGGCGTAGGGCAGCTAATCCGAGCAGCCTTTGGATCCCGGGTGGAGCCGACGACATGGATTTCGATGGCCTGGTTGTTTGTGCTGCTGCTCTTTGTGTTCTTGCAGTTGGCTGGCTTTTTTAATGACTTAAGTGGAGATGTCCGGAACCTCGAAAGACACGAGATACCGCCCTCGTTCACCACCGACGAGCCGCTGGGCACCGATCAGCTGGGTAAGAGCATCCTGGCCCAGAGCATCCGGGGGGCGAGGATTTCGCTCATCGTGGGCTTGGGTGCAGTGGGCATCGGCCTTGCAGTGGGGTCGGTCATCGGTTTGGCCGCGGGCTACTTCAGAGGATTTATCGAAGGCACCTTCAACATCATCACGGATTCAGTCTTGGCGTTCCCCGCCCTCATTTTGCTGTTCTCTATCGTGGCCATCTTCGGGGGCAGCGTGCTGGTTATCACGCTGGCTCTCTCGGTTTTGAGCATTCCCACCATTGGACGACTATCGCGCGCCAACACCTTGACGTTCGCGGCTCGGG
>JAPPKI010000431.1:1089-4668 GCA_028820035.1 bacterium
CGCGGCCAAAGCCATGGGGGCATCCAACAGCCGCTTCCTGTTCCGGGAGATCATGCCCAACGTAGCTCTGCCATTGGCCTCATACTCGTTCATCATCATCGCTGTGGTGATTGTGGCCGAGGCCTCCCTCAGCTTCTTAGGAGTAGGTATCAGCCCTATTACCACCCCAACCTGGGGCAACATGATCTCTGAAGGCCGCGATCCGAATCTGCTGGAAAAGGCGCCCCACATCGTGTTCGTGCCCGGAGTGATGATGTTCCTCACCGTGCTGTCGCTGAATCGCATCGGAGAATCGCTCCGAGCCCTCTGGGACCCCCGCGAAGCCAAGCTCTAATCGGTCAGCAGCGATCGCTCCCGAGCTTCGCGTTCTTCCCGGATGACCTGGACAATCATGTTTGGGTCTACGTTCACCTCGCCGTAGGCGATTGCCTCTGTACGCTTGCGGGCGATCATCTCTTCGATGGTGACAGTGTCGGCTTGCCGACAGACCAGATCGAGCATGTATTGCTGTAATGACATTCCTGAGATTGCAGCTTGGGATTTGACTTGCCGGTGGACCCTTTCGGGCACGTTCTTGATCTGAATGGTCGGCACAGGCTCATGGTATCGTCACCGGCGGTGTCGTCAGGTCGCATTTATGCAGTTGTTGCTCAATTCACGAAGCAGAATATGGGTGTCAGTTACCAGCAGAAGGTTGATTGGTCTGAACGAATGTGGTGTATGGCATCCCAGTTGGCCAGCATCTCCGCCAGTGGTTGATCGCCGAAGGTAGGTTCAGTCAGGTCGCCGTGGATGACGATTTGGTCTCGGCCCATGCCTCTGAGTTTGGGTACCTCTCGTTTGGACTCGCACATGGTGTAACCATAGTGATAATTGAGAGCGCCACCTTTGAGAGATGCAATTCGATACGAAGCTGACGAGCACTGCCCTCCAGGGATTGCGGCCATAGCTGGCCTGCAAGGGGTAGTGCTGGCGCTGGCGCCGATCGTGTCGATTGTGATCGTCACCGCCCGAGCGGGAGGCCAAGACGCCGGCTACTTCACATGGGCGCTGTTCGCGGCGCTGATCGTTGCTGGCGCGCTTACGGCCTTACAGGCCACCCGGTTCCGGCGCTTCGGCGCTGGCCACATCCTGATCATGGGCCCGACTCCGAACTACATCGCCATCTCGGTGCTGGCGCTGGCCGAAGGCGGTCCGGAGTTGCTGGCCAGCCTCACCGTGGTGGCCTCGGTGTTCTATCTCGTGCTGGCCTTCTGGCTGCCGTTCTTGCGCCGCATTGTCACCCCGGTGGTAACCGGTACGGTACTGATGCTGATCGCCGCCACCATCTTGCCGGTGGCGCTGGACCGGTTAGAGGACGTCCCAGCCGACGCGTCCGAAGCCGCCGGGCCGACGATCGCCCTGGTGACACTGGTGGTTTCCACCTTGCTCTTCTTGCGGGCTTCAGGAGTGTGGCGGTTGTGGTCGCCCCTCATAGGGTTCATCATCGGCAGCGTGGTGGCCGCGCTGTTCGGCGCCTATGAGATCAGCTCGGTGGCCGACGCGGCCTGGGTGGGGATTCCCGAGGGAAGCGGATTCCCCGGGTTCGAACTGACCACGGGGGCGAGCTTCTGGTCGCTGCTGCCCGCGTTCGTGGTGGTGGTGCTGGCTGGCGGGGTCAAGAATGTCAGCGACAGCGTCGCCATCCAGCAGGTCTCGTGGCGGCGGCCCCGGGTTCCCGACTTCCGGCTGGTCCAGGGCTCACTCAACACCAACGGGCTCGGCATCCTGGCCGCCGGCATTTTCGGGACGCCCCCAACTCTGTCTATTCGGGAACCAGCGTGTCGCTCATCGGCTTCACCGGCGTGGCCGCCCGCCGCATCGGCTATGTCATCGGTGGCACCCTGTTGGCGCTGGCCTTTCTGCCCAAGCTGACCGCCTTTCCGCTCACCCTTCCCAGTCCGGTCATGGTCGCCTACATCTTGACGGCCATTGCGCTGATCTTCGTGAGCGGTGTCCGCACTGCCGTGCAGGACGGACTTGACGCTCAAAAGACCTTGGTGGTGGGACTGGCGTTCTCGCTGGGCATAGGAATAGACAACCAGACAATCTTCGCCGACCTGCCGGGCCGCAAGTGGACTGCTGCTCGACAACGGCACCCTCGTCGGGGCGCTGGCGGCGGTGTTGATGACCGTGTTCTTGGACCTGACCAGCCCGCAGCGGCGCAGCCGCCTAGAGGTCGACCTGAGCGTATAGTCGTTGCCGGAGATCGATCGGTTCCTGCAAGGAATAGCTGTTCGGAACGGCTGGAACGAGGCTTCCACCCGGCGACTTCGCTCCGCCGGAGAAGAGGCCCTGCTGTGCCTGGTGCGGCCGGACGAGGTAGGCGAGGAGATGATCGATGGCCTGATGCAGCCTGATGAGCCTCTCGAAATTGAGCCGCAGTTGATTGTCCAAGCCCGACCCGGCCCCCAGGTAGTGGAACTGGAGCTCTTGGCGGTGTTCGACGACGAGAACCTCGAAGACAGAATGGCCTATCTGAGCGAGGAAGCCGAGGGAATAGAGGAGGGGGAGATCTCGCTTCGGCTTCTGAGGCATTACGCCGCCTCTGTCCACCATCAGAAGTACCACGGATTGGATATCGCTACCGTCAATGTCAAAGGCTCTGCCTAGCCTCGACGGAGGAGAGAGCGAACAAGCCAATGCCCCATATCCCCATAACCAACCTCTCCACGATTAGGGGGGAAGCTCAACCTACCCGCACGGCCCCTAAGGTGGCATAGAGGGCGACGGCGGGATCTGCGGTCTCCAATGACTGCTCTAACGCGCTGTACACCAACTGGCGGTATTCCAGGTTGCTGACTCCCGTGTAGACGCCGGTACGAGTGCCCTTGAGCAGGTCGGGATTCAGCCCGGCGTCTTCCAATGCGCGCCACGCTGTCTCCAGCACCAGCCGCTGTTGTGGGTCCACCGCCTCGGCTTCGAGCGGCTACATGCGAAAGAATGCGGGGTCGAACAAGTCGACCTCATCGATGAAGCCACCAAAGAGGCTGTGGGCACTCGGGCCATCACACTCTTCGCTTACGTCGTCGACCCGCAGAGCGCCCGACCCGGGGGTGGACTTGGAGACGGTGTTCTTGCCCTCGATCAGTAACTCCCAGAAGGCGCCGAGGTCAGGCGCGCCGGGAAACCGGCGGGCCATGCCGATGATTGCGACCGGCTCGCTCATCGGGCCGTCCTCGCCGTTCACACTGTGGACGACACGATGACGGTTTGCGCTCTCGCGAGATCTCGCTTGCGGGGTTTCGTGTGCTGATCATTACTTGTCCTTACGGAGCACTAACGGGGTCGGTGTGACCACGGCAACTTGCTAGACGAGGCCGTGCTCGCCGAGGAACTCGAGCATCGTGCCAACAGATCTCTCAGGCTGCTCCCGCTGAAGAAGGTGAGTTGCATCCGGGAGGAAGTCATAGGCAACGTCAACCATTCCAGATAGGTCGTAGGTCGGAGTGTATGAATACGGGAGTGTCGGATCTGCGCCGATAACCTTGGTCGGGCATCCATAGCCGGGCAGGTCCACCACGGCGGCGAAGAGTCGAC
>JAPPKI010000327.1 GCA_028820035.1 bacterium
GTTGATGCCCACGCGAATGCTCATGCGGCTGAGACTAACGTAGGCCCGCTGTGACAATGCGCACCTATAGGGACATTCGCGGGCGTTTCGCAGGAGTTTCGATGCCTGATGCCATCCCCAACCTGTCCACCGCCAGAGTCGACGAAACCGGAGCCGATTGATGGACTTCAATCGCTTCGACTGGCTAGCTCAGCGGGTTGAGACCGCCATCGATCCCCGACGGGCGATTGTGGATCCCCATCACCACTTTTATGACAGCGGGTTTCTCACCTATCTCGCCGCCAACCACTTGGGCAACGTCACGGGCTCGCACAACATCACCAAGACGGTGTTCGTAGGGACAGCGGCCTGCTACGACATGGCCCTTCCCGAGCACATGCAACCGGTGGGCGAGACGGCCTTCGCCGTGTCGCAGGCCGACGTCATTGATGCGGCCAGCGGACCACCCCTTGCTGGCATCGTCGCCTTCGCCGACTTGATGCTGGGCGACGCCCTCGAAGAGGTTCTCGATGCCCACGATGCGGCCAGCGGCGGCCGCCTTTGCGGGATCCGGCACACGGTGGGTATAGATCCCAGCCCTGAAGTTCCCCAAGGACATGGCAACCCCTTTCCCCAGATGATGGGCACGGACCAGTTCCAAGCCGGGCTGCGCACACTTGTCGAGCGGGACTTGGCCTTCGACGCCTGGCTCTACCACCCACAATTGCTTGAGGTGGCGGAGCTCGCCGCAGCCATTCCCGATCTGAGGGTGGTGGTCGGCCACTTGGGCGCCCCCTTGGGCGTGGGCCCCTATCGCGACGTCCGCGAGCAGGTCTGGGCCGACTGGCGGGCGTCAATGCAGGCCGTGGCTGCCCAGCCAAACGCCGTAGTCAAGGTGGGCGGGATCGGAATGGATTTCATGTTTGGGACGGGTTGGGCCGACCTGGCGGTGCCACCTGGCTCAGAAGAAGTTGCCGCCTACTGGTCCGACGCGGTGCGATTCTGCATCGACGCTTTCGGACCTGAACGATGCATGTTCGAGTCGAACTACCCAGTTGACCGCGAAACCCTCACCTACCCGGTGTTATGGAACGCGTTCCAAATCATGGCCGACAGCTACTCCGATGCCGAGCAGGACGAACTGTTCTCCGGCACCGCAACCCGCACCTATCGCCTGGATTAGCGCACGTTCCCCTGTCCGCCATCCACGGGGATGAGCTGGCCGGTAATGAACCGGGACGCATCTGAGGCCAGAAACACCATCACCGGACCGAGGTCCCGATCCGGGTCGCCGTACTCTTGGCCCAACGCGATGCTGTGAATGTTGCGCCAGAACTTCTCGGTTCGCTCCTCATCGGTGGCCCGATCCCAGGAAGCCTGGAACATGGGCGTTCTGATGGCGGGAAGGACGGCGTTCACCCGCACGCCATCGGCTCCCCAGGCACCGGCCGCGGTGCGGGTCCAAGCATGAACCGCGCCCTTTGATGCCGAATAGGCCGCCGCCTCCGGCTCAGCCCGCTGTCCGGAGATGGATCCGAAATTGACAATGGCACCTCCTCCGGCAACCTTGAGCCGGTGGTAGGCCGCCTGGTTGGTGAGCACAGTGCCCCGCACGTTCACCGCAAACATCCGATCCCAATCATCAATGGTGACGTCTCCCGCCTTAGACGGCGCATGAATGGCAGCCGGGTGCGCCAGCGCATCCAGGCCGCCCAGAAAGTCGTCGGCCTCCGCGAACGCTGCCTCCACCCGACCGCCATCAGCAACGTCAACCGACGCGTAGACAATTTCACCAGGCCCATCAGCCGCCGCTTCGGCACAAACCGCCCTTCCTGTGTCATCAGAAATATCCATCCCAACCACCTGGGCACCAGCCTTGACATAAGCCCGGACCGTCGCCGCCCCCATCCCACTCGCACAGCCCGTGACGATGATCCTCTTGCCCTTCAATTCCACAGCGCCCTCCAACTCGTCGAAGTCTGAAGCTTAGATTGGTGGCCTGATGCGGATTGTCGACCTGTTGGAGCGCGATGCTGCGCTCTATCCCCAACGGACTGCGGTAGCGGTTGACGGAGGACCATCCGTTGAATTCGCCGAATTGCGGGACCGGGTTTGCCGATTGGCAACCGGGCTCGAGAACGCCGGGGTGGGCCCGGGTGATCGAGTGGCACTCATGGCCGAAAACGGGCTGGTCTTCTTCGACGTCTATCTGGCGGTGGCCTACCTGGGCGCGGCGGCCGTGCCGCTCAATACCCAGCTCACCGATCCCGAGCTGGCCTTCATCCTGACGAACGCCGAGCCCACCCTCACCTTGGCAACCAGCGATTATGCCCAACGGCTGGAGGCCATCGGCTCCACCGGCCCAGTGGTCGACGCCGACGGGTTTTGGTATGGAGAGCTGCTGGCGTGGGCGCCGCTCACCGACCTGGATCGAGCTTCCGAAGACGACACGGCGCTCATCATCTACACCAGCGGCACCACCGGGCGCCCGAAAGGGGTGTGCCTCACCCAGCGGGGACTGGCGTTCAACGGGCTGACCATGGCGCTGGTTCAGCGTTTTCGGCCCGACGACGTGTTCTTGTCGACCACGCCGCTGTACCACGCTGCCACCGGCACTCGGGTGTGCTCCATGCTGGCCGACGGCCAAACCCACGTGGTACTGCGTTCCTTCTCGCCGGAGTCGTTCTTCGCCGCGGTGGCCGAGTACCGGGTGACGATCTCGATCCTGGTTCCCGCACAGCTGCGCCGCCTCCTCGACCACCCCGATTTCGAAGAGGCCGACCTGTCCAGCCTCCGCCTTATCGTCTACGGCGCCGCGCCCACCGCGGGACCGCTGATCCGACAGGCCTACGAGCGCTTCGGCTGTGGGCTCTACCAGGGCTACGGCATCTCAGAATGCGTTACCAACCTCACCGGGCTGCTGCCCGAGGACCACGACTTGGCCATGGCCGGGCGGCCCGAGCTGTTGGACTCGTGCGGGCGCGTCGTACCCGGCGTCTGGATCGATCTCCATGACGACAACGGCGCCCTGGTCGTGCCAGGAGAGGTGGGCGAAATCTGGGTGAAGAGCGAGAAGGTGATGGCCGGCTACTGGCGCGATCCCGACCAGACCGCCGAGGCCCTGGTCGACGGGTGGCTGCGAACCGGGGATCTGGGCCGATTCGATGATGACGGCTACCTCTACATCGTGGGACGTTCTAAGGACATGCTCATCAGCGGCGGGGTCAACATCTACCCCAGCGAGATCGAGGCCGTGCTCTATGACCACCCGGCCGTTGCCGATGTGGCGGTAGTCGGCCGCCCCGACTCCGAATGGGGCGAGCGCCCGGTGGCGTTCGTCGAACTCCAATCAGAGGAATCCCTCGACGGGCTCCTCGATTGGTGCCGCAAGCGCTTGGCCAAGATCAAGGTCCCCGATGAGTTCATCGCCGTCGACAGCTTTCCCCGCACCGTCACCGGCAAAATCCGCAAAGTCGAACTCCGAGAGCATCTCACCGCAAGCTGACCGGCCAGCCGTGCTGGCCAGGGCCTTCAGGCGAGGTGGGGCTTGATCTCGTCATCGGCATCGATGTCGATGTCGAGGATGAGGGATTGGTAGGACTTGCCGTGGGGGTCGGTTCGCAGGCTTCGGGACACTCCCCCGCCCAGAGCCTCGGTCATCACGAAGTTCAGACCCTTGGTGCCGGGCAACTCGTAGCGAGTGATCTCGCCCTTGACCAGGGCGCCGAATTTCTCCCGCACTTTCTCGACGGTGAGCTCACGCCGCAGCACATCCCAGTTGTCGTCGTCATAGACAAAGACGCAGAGGTTGGCTATATCGCCCTTGTCGCCGGAGCGGCTGTAAGCAAACTCCCGCAGCTTCATGCGTCGATCACCTCGGTAATCAGCTTCACATCCTCGCGGGGCAACAGCGCGGGGGTGACCCCGATGGCCGGAGCCATCTGAGTGGTGACCCCGCCGCCCCCCGCTGGCCCCATCCACAGAAATTGGCCCTCGAAGGCCACCGCATCAGCGGTCTCCCGGTCATCGCAGCGGGCCGCGACGCGCAGCCGCACCTCGGCTGGATCGCCACCGGGCACCTGGCCTTCGAACAGGGCGCTCATCCCGTGGAAGTCGTAGCGAATCTCGTCGATGCCCGACTGGAATGGCTCTAGGCGTTTGGCCACCACTTCTGCACCCAACTGAGCCCGCTCCACGCACCCCGGGCCGCCGTAGGAGATCTCGGTCACCACCTTCCAACCCTCATCCACGCCAACCAGAACCTTGAGCGTGTCGGGTCGGAGACGGCCCGTCGCACCGCCGACCCGCACCCTGTCGGGGCCCGCCTCCTCTACCCAGACTTGACTGAAGTCCGCGGTGCTGTCAGGGGTGAGATAGGCCGCCGGGTCGTGGATCTCATAGGCCAGCTGCGTCTTCATGGTGCCGATGTCCACCGCCCCGCCGGTGCCCTCCAGTTTGGTGATGATTATCTCGTCCTCGCTCACGTGGGCCAGGGGAAAGCCGAGGTGGACGATGTCGTCCAGCACCCGGTAGGGCGGATCGACGTAATTCCCGCCGGTGGCGTGGGTGCCGCACTCCAGGAGGTGGGCGACGAGGGTCGCGGTGCCCATCTTGTCCCAGTCGTCCAGCGCCCAGCCCATCTCATAGGGACCCCTCGCTTTATGTGGGCCCGATCGCCTATGAGA
>JAPPKI010000141.1 GCA_028820035.1 bacterium
CTCCTAGATGGGGTGGCTCTGGTGGAGATAGTGGACCACCGGGCGGCCCATCACCCCGAAGTTCCCGTTCACCTCGCCCACCATCTGCTCCACCGTCCGCCGGATCTCGCCGTAGCCGGTGACCTGCGAGCGGCTGGGCTCGGCGATCTGCACCAATACGCAGTCGTCTACCGAGAGCCGCCCCTCGGCCAACAGCTCCCGGAAGGCTCGCAACCGCACCTCGATGCCCTTGGTGTAGTCGAGGCGGTCCACTCCCAGCAGCACCGTTCGGGGAGAGCCCAGGGATTGGCGGATCTCCTCCGACCGGGCCTGCACCGCGGGATCGGCGGCCAAACTGGCGATCCGGTCGGTGTCGATGCCGATGGGAAAGGCCCCCACTTGGCTGGTCCGCCCGTTGTGCTGAATCACTCTTCCGGTGGTTTTGGCTCCGGTTATTCGGTTCACTGCCCGGCAGAAGTTGTCGGCGCTCAGCGGGGTTTGCAGGCCGATCAAATCCGCCCCCAGCAAGCCGTCGATTACCTCGGCCCGCCACGGCAGCCGGATGTATAGCTCGCGGGCTGGGAACGGGATGTGGAGGAAGAACCCGATCCGCAGATCGGGCCGGGCTGCCCGCAGCATTCCGGGCACCAGCAGCAGGTGGTAGTCGTGAATCCACACGGTGGCGCCGGGGGCGGCCAGATCGGCCACGGTGGCGGCGTAGCGCTGGTTGACGGTGCGATAGGCGTCCCACCATGTGCGGTGGTACTCGGGAGGCACCAGGGCGTCGTGGAACAGCGGCCACAAGGTGGCGTTGGAGAACCCCTCGTAGAACAGTTGGAGCTCTCCGTGGCTGACGCCGACCGGGTGGCACTGGAAGCCGTCGACCTCGAATGGCTCGGTCCCTGGGCCGGGAACTCCGGTCCAGCCGGCCCACACTGCGTCGGGATTGCCCGACATCACTGGGCGCAGGGCCGATACCAGTCCACCGGGGCTGGGAACCCACTTGGCCGTCTCGCCCTCCCACACCCGCCTCACCGGGAGCCGATTGGCCGCAACCACGAAGCTCCACTTCTGGTCTTCTGTGGCCACGCGGCCAAAATATCGCGCTGTCAACCGGCAACAGAGATTGTTATGCTGATTGGCGAGGTGGCCTCGTCCCGGGTGGCCGAGTCCGATTTTGGCGGTTCGGGACGGGGCCGCTCTTTACGTTATCGGGCGAGCGTGTCGATTCATCTAAATAACTGAAAACAAGTGAAATCAGTCAAGAACCAAGAGCTGATCGGGCAACTCGCGGTCGTCGGCGACTTCGATCACCACTCGGCTGAGGGTTCCGGTGAAGGGGAATTGGCCGCTGGTGCGAGGGCTGGGAGACGGGGCTTTGGTGAAGCCCACGCTGATTCCCACGGCGTGGATGTGGGTGTTGTGTGTGACCGGCATGTCCACCGAGGCGGCTTCGACGCCGTCCACTAGTAGGCGGCCGGTGCCGGCGTAGCTGCCGGTTCGCTCAAAGGCGGCGGTCACCGTGACCGGTCCGGAGGGCAGCGCCTCCGCGGTCTCAGCCACGTAGTGCTCCCAGGCCATGTTGTAGTCCCACACCAGCCGCCCGTCTTGGATGAACAAGGCGAAGCCTGACGCCACGTCACCGCAGGCCACCAGGGTGCCGTCGTCGCCGTCGGCCCGGCTGAGCTCCGCGGTGATCTCATAGGACACGTTCTTGAGGTCGGGGCAGCCGTCGCTGGGAATATACGCCCCGTCGTAGTAGACGAATCGGGATCGCCCGGTGATCGGTCGGGGCTTGGGCACGTGGAACCGCTCCAGGATGCGATCGTCCAGGGGCAGCACTTGGTAGGCCCGGGCGGCCTCCCACCATCGGTCGACGAGCGCGGCCAGCCGCTGTGGCTCGGCTTGGGCTAGATCCCGGGCCTCGGAGAAGTCCTGATCCAGGTGATACAGCTCCCAGCGATCGTCGTCGAAGTTCTCCCCGGGTATGTGACGGGTCACGGCTTTCCAGCCGTCGACCCACATGGCCCGATGGCCAAACATCTCGTAGTACTGCTCGGCTTTGTTGGTGGGGGCGTCGGCGTCGGCGAAGGAGTACATCATGCTGGTGCCCTCCATCGGCATCTGGTCTACTCCGGCCACCTCGGCGGGCGGCTCTAGGCCGATGGCCTCCAGCAGCGTGGGGGTGATGTCGCTCACGTGGTGGTACTGAGTACGAATCGCGCCCCCCTCCGCGATCCCGCCGGCCCAGGAGATGATGAGCGGGTCGCGCACCCCGCCGGCGTGGGTGTTCTGCTTGTACCACTTGAGCGGGGTGTTGCCGGCCATGGCCCAGCCCATGGGGTACACCATCCAGTTGCCAGGCCCGCCGATGTCGTCGATATTGGCGAGCTGTTGATCGATGGGCCGAGGGGCGAGGCCGTTCACATAGCGCATGGCGTTCTCGTGGCCCGAGGGGCCGCCTTCTTGGGTGGCCCCGTTGTCGGACAGCAGAACGAAAACGGTGTTGTCGGCTTGGCCGATCTCCTCAAGCGTGGCGACGAGGCGGCCGAGGTGCTCGTCGGTGTGGGTGAGCATCCCGGCATAGGCCTGCTGCATCCGAGCGGCCACCTTCTGCTCGTCGGCGCTCAGGTCGCTCCAGTCGGGCACCCCGGGATTGAACGGGGGCAGCTCGGTGTCGGTGGGAATGATGCCGTTGTCCTTCTGGCGGTGGTACCGCTCTTCTCGGATGTCTCCCCAGCCGGCGTCGTAGCGGCCGTTGTAGCGGTCGACGTAGGGCTTGGGGACGTGGATCGGGTAGTGGCCGGTGCCGAAGCACAAATACAGAAAGAAGGGCCGCTCGGGCCACGCCGATGTCTGGGCGGTGACCATGGCGATGGCCTGGTCCACCAAATCCTCGGTGGCGTGGTAGTCGGGACTCTCGGGCCGGTCGATGTGGTGGTTGTCGGCCACCAAGTCGGGGTCCCAATGGTTGGTGGCGCCGTCCAAAAAGCCGTAGTAGCGGTCGAAGCCCCGCTGGAGGGGCCACTGGTCGAAGGGGCCGGCCGGGGTGGTGTCTTCGATGGGGGCCAAGTGCCACTTGCCCACCGCGAACGTGGAGTAGCCCGCGGGGCGGAGTATCTCGGCCAGGGTGGCCGCTCGGTTGGTGATGCGCCCGGTGCAGCCGGGAAAGCCGGTGTCCCAGTTGCTCACCACCGCCATGCCTACAGAGTGGTGGTTTCGTCCGGTGAGCAGGGAGGCCCGGGTGGGAGAGCAGATGGAGGTGGTGTGGAAGTTGTTGTAGCGCAGGCCGGCGGCGGGTAGGGCGTCCTTGGTGGGGGTTTCGATTTCGGAGCCAAAGCTGCCGATGTCAGCGAAGCCGACGTCGTCGAGGACGACCATCACCACATTGGGGCTGTTTGGCGGCGGGCCTACCGGCTCGGGCCACCACGGAGTCGAGTCAGCCACCGTGTCGCCGACGACGCCGCCATAGGTTTGAGCATTAGAAGTCATGTGTGGTTGCTAGCACCTTCGATGGCATCGCTCCACGCTCTCATAGGTTTGAGCATTAGAAGTCATGTGTGGTTGCTAGCACATCCAGGGTTAAGGTTGGCGTTGTGCCGGAGCGGGTCTTGAATGAACGGTTGGTGGAGTTTGGGACGACGATTTTTGCGGAGATGTCGGCGTTGGCTTTGGTTACGGGGGCTATCAATTTGGGGCAGGGGTTTCCGGATACTGATGGGCCGCGGGAGGTGGCGGATGCGGCGGTGGCGGCCATTCGGGCGGGGCACAACCAGTATCCGCCGGGGCTGGGGATCGCCGATCTGCGGTTGGCGGTAGCGGAGCATCAGAAGCGGTTCTACGACTTGGACTTCGACCCCGATACAGAGGTGCTCATCACTGCGGGGGCCACCGAGGCCATCGCTGCGGTGATGCTGTCGCTGTTGGAGCCGGGCGACGAGGTGGTGTTGTTCGAGCCCTATTACGACTCCCATATCGCGGGGATTGCCATGGCCGGGGCTCAGCGGCGGTTGGTGACCTTGCGGCCTCCCCACTATCGGTTCGACCCCGACGAGCTGGCCGCGGCCATCGGGCCACGCACCCGGATGATCGTGGTGAACTCGCCGCACAACCCCACCGGCAAGGTGTTCGACCAGGAGGATCTCGAGCTGATCGCCGACCTGTGCCGACGCCACGACCTATTGGCGGTGACCGACGAGGTGTACGAGCACTTGGCCTACGACGGCGAGCACATCCCCCTGGTTTCGCTGCCGGGGATGCGGGAGCGCACCATCTCGGTGTCGTCGGGGGGCAAGACGTTCTCGTTCACCGGGTGGAAGATCGGCTGGGTGTGCGCGGTGCCCGAGCTGCGCGATGCCGTGACCACCGCCAAGCAGTTTTTGACCTTCGTCAACGGGGCGCCGTTCCAGCACGCCATCGCGGTGGGGCTGCGGCTGGGCGACGACTATTTCGAAGGGCTGCGGGCCGGCCTGATGGCCCGGCGCGACCAGCTCTGCGCCGGGCTGGCCGCCGCCGGATTCGAGGTGTACCGCCCGGCGGGCGCCTACTTCGCGACCGTCGATGTGCGCCCGCTGGGCTTCGACGACGGCATGGCCCTGTGCCGCAGGCTGCCCGAGCTGTGCGGCGTGGTGGCCGTGCCCAGCGTGGTGTTCTACGACAACGAGGA